>JAFKFE010000701.1 GCA_017308345.1 Alphaproteobacteria bacterium
GGACCGACCGCTTCGACCTCGCCGGCAGCCTCGGCCCCGACGACCAGCGGCAGCTTGCGTTTGGCGAAGGCCATGCCGCGCCAGCCCCAGACGTCGATATGGTTGAGCGCCACCGCCTTGATGCGGAGGGTCACTTCGCCGAGCGAAGGCGGCGGGGGAGGCGGCAGGTCCACCGTTTCAAGGCGGCGGTCCTCGATAAGTTGCAATGCGCGCATTGGGCCTGTCAGTTCGTCAAAAGCGGGAAAATGTCCGCTTAGACCGGTTCCCGCGCCATGACAAGGCAGGTGTTCTGGCCACCGAAGCCGAAGGAGTTCGACAAAACCGTGCCGACCTCGGCGTTGCGCTTCTTGTTCGGGACGACGTCGAGGACAATAGCGGGATCGGGATTGTCGTAGTTGATCGTCGGCGGAATGACGCTTTCGCGCATGGTCATCAGCGAGAAGGCGGCCTCGACCGCGCCGGCGGCCGACAGCGTGTGGCCGATCATCGACTTGTTCGACGAGACCGGCATCGAGCCGATACGCTCGCCGAAGACGGTGGACAGCGACAGATGCTCCATCTTGTCGTTTTCCGGCGTCGAGGTGCCGTGCGCGTTGACATACTCGATCTCGTCCTCGCTCATGCCCGCATCGGCAAGGGCGGCGCGCACCGCCGCGATCGCCGGTGACGCATCGGGCTTGGAGCGGGTTCGGTGGAAATCGTCGGCTTTTTCGCCGCAGCCGCTCATGATGCCGAGGATCGTCGCGCCACGAGCCAGTGCGGCTTCCAGCGATTCCAGCACCAGCGCGCCGGACCCCTCTGCCAGCACGAAGCCATCGCGATCCTTGGAGAAAGGCTTTGAGGCCTTTTCAGGGATGTCGTTGTGGGTGGACAGGGCGGAGAGCAGCGAGAAGCGGATCAGCGCCTCGGCCGTCGCCGAACCGTCGGCGCCGATCGATAGCGCCTTGTCGCATTCGCCGCGCCGGATCGCCTCGACGCCGAGCTGGATGGCGGTAGCGCCTGAAGCGCATGCGGTCGAGAGCGTTATCGGCAGGCCGCGCGTGCCGAAGCGGTCGGCCAGGCGGTCGGCGATCGAGCCGAACTGGGTGGTTTCGAAGATGTCGAGCTCCTTCAACGCGCGGGCGACGCGCAGCAATCTCTCGGAACCGCCATCCTTCTTGTCGGAATTGTAGAGCGAGAAGCGGTCGGCCCAGTCGAGCTCGACGGGCGGCGAGGCGAGGAACAGCGGGCCGCCGAAATCGCCGGAATCGAGGCCCGCTTCCGACACGGCCTCCTGGGCGGCGGTCTCGGCCAGTTCGTAAGTGAGGTGACTGGCGCCCTTCGAACTCGACGGCAGGAAGTCGACCATGCCGGAAATGCGGGTGTTGAGGTGATCGACCGGAAAGCGGGTGATCGGATGGATGCCGGACTTGCCGGACGTCAGCGCCGCCCAGTTGTCTGTCTTGCCGACGCCCAGCGACGTCACGACGCCGATGCCGGTGACGGCCACGACCGGCCTGCCCATGTGGTCTTTGAGATTGGCCATGTTTTGTCCTGACAGCCTCGATGGTACCTCAGGCCGCTTTGATCAGCCCCATGCCCTCGAATTGGTGATAGCCGATCGCCGTTGCAAGGACTGCCTTCGGCGCATCGTCAAACGGTTTCTCGGCCGTGGCGTCGAAAACGGGGTAACCGGCCTTGCGGTCGATGGCCATGGCCGCGAGCGCGACGGCGAAGGGGAACTGCGCTTCCTTCATATGGCCGGTCAGCGTCGAGAAGCCGCGCACGGCAAGCGCCGGGTTGGCGTCCAGCGCCGCTTTCTCCGCGGCCGTGGCGGCATGGGCGCCCGAAGCGCCGGATATCGTCAGCAGTTCGCCGGCGGGCAATTCGGCCTGCTTCAGCAGGTCCACGATCTCGGCATCCAACTCGCCCAAGCGGCGTCTGGCGCGGCCGGACACGATGGGGCCGAGTTCGGCATAGATCTTTCTGCCGCGGCTCGCCGCGTGCTCGCGCTGCTCCAGCACCAGGAAAGCGCCGCCCGAACCGGTGACCACGCCGCCGCCTTCGCTGCCGTGGCGTTGCCAGACCGGCTTCCACGGGCCGCGATGCAGATAACCGGCGAGTTCATAGCCGAGCAGCATGTCGGAATGCTCGGTCTGGAAGGCGCCGCCAACCAGCACATGGGTCGATTGCCCGGAGCGGATGCGCGCGGCCGCCGTCTCGACGGCCGAGACGCCCGCGCCTTCCTCGCCCATGAAGGTCCGGGAGGAACCGGTGACCTTGTGGACGATCGAGATGTTGCCGGCCAGCAGGTTCGAGAGTTGGGCGAGAAACAACGTCGGCCGCAATTCCGTCGTCAGCTTCTCGTTGAGCAGCACGTCGCGGTCGTTGCGGCTTTCGGAAGCCGCCAGGATGGCGGCATCGACGGCCTCGTCGCGCTCGCCGCCGCCGGCGGCCACCACCATGTCCATGGTCGTGGAAAGCTCGTCATTGCCCTTGATGCCGGCGTCATCCAGCGCGAGGCCGGCGGCATAGGTGCCGAGACGCTGCCAGGTTTCCATCTGGCGCTGGTCGCCACGCTTGGCGATCTGCAGGTTCCAGTCGATCTCGGGCAGGGGGTGGATGGTATAGGGGGCGAAACGCTCCGTCTCGAGCACCGGCTGGAAACCAGGCTGCGTGAGCTTTTGCCAATGGGCGTCCGGACCCTCTCCCAGCGAGGAGACGAGACCTATGCCGGTGATGACGACGTCGTGGGAACTCATGGGCGGCTGTTGTGGGTCAGCTGGCTTTTTTTGGTTTTGCGCATGATCCTTTCCGAAAATCCATGCCGATTTTCGGGGTCATGCGCCAGGCGCGTCAAGGTCGCGCGCCTCATGCCCGTCAAGCCGCCTTGGCCGCGACCAGCGCGTCGATCTTGGCACACAGGTTCTTCATGACGAAATAGTCATCGGTCGAGGCCTTGCCGTCATTGACCTCCTGCGTCCACTTCTCCAGCGGTACCTTGATGCCGAATTCCTTGTCGATGGCAAAGACGATGTCGAGGAAATCGAGGCTGTCGATGCCTAGATCGTCGATGGTGTGGCTCTCGGGCGTGATGGTGTCGATATCGATCTCGCTGGTGTCGGCAATGATCTTGGCGACTTTCTCGAACGTGGTGGAGTTCGTGGTAGGCAAGGGGCTCTTCCTTCGGGTTGCGGGCGGAATCTGTCCGCATCTTGTTTGGGCGCTGTCTAATCGGTTTTTCCCGGCAGGAAAAGGCCTGATGCGCCGGCCGCAGATGGGTAGGGGGTCGGGGAAGCGCAAGAAGGGCCGCCGGTTGAACCGGCGGCCCCTCCCATTTTACGCTGCGTCAGCTGGGCGACATCAATCAGTCGCGGGGCTTGACCAGGTCGTTGAGCAGTCCGCCCGTC
>JAFKFE010000702.1 GCA_017308345.1 Alphaproteobacteria bacterium
GATCTGCTCGCCAAGGAAACCGACCCGGAGAAGCGGCGGGTGATCGGGAGTCTGCTTGCGGCGGAAAGGCGGAAGCTTGAAATCGCGGAGCATCAAGCCGACGCGGGCGAGAAACCTTCGAATACCGACGATCCGTCAGGTAAATCAAGGCCTGATTGAGCCGGCAAGGCTCCTCAGTGCACCGGTCGGTGCACTGAGGAAATGATTATCCGCGCCGTCAGGCGGCCTTGACGGTGATCTTCTTCTCGGCCTTCTGGGCTTCGGCCGTCTTGGGCAGCTTCACGGTCAGAACGCCCTTGGCGAAGCTGGCATCGATCTTGTTGGCATCGACACCTTCGGGCAACTGGAACGAGCGCTGGAAGGAGCCATAACGGCGCTCGGACAGGTAGTAGTCCTTCTCCTTTTCCTCTTTTTCTTCCTTCTTCTCGCCCTTGATCGTCAGAACGTTGTTGGCGAGCTTGATGTCGACGTTCTTTTCGTCGATGCCCGGCAGTTCGGCCGTAATTTCATACGCATCGGCCTTTTCCACCAGGTCCATCGCCGGCGCCACCGGCCATTCACCGCGCAACTTCGCGGGAAAGTCCCTGCCGAAGAGCGAGCGGGTGGAGGGCAGATGGAAATCGAAGGGATGGAAATCATCGAAAAGCCGGTCGACTTCGCGTCGCAGGCTCTCGAAAGGCCCCACCCAATTATCCGACCGGGCGGGAGCGTTCTTCTCGGTTTTCACGGGCAGTTTGGTAGCGGCTTCAGCCATGGGTTTTCTCCACGAGATGGATTGAGCAACAGATACCGCTGCCTCCACTCTTCCACCGCGGGTTTACCGGCATGCGCCAGAAAGAGGTCAGCGGACCCGCTCGACAGGCATCCTCGCCGGACTGGCCCTTCTGCTTCGCGCTTGCCGCGTTCGGAGCGGATCGAATCGCGCCTGCATGGCCAATTCATGCTCGACCTATCGAGACCGGTATCAAAGCACCGGTATGGGCGGCCGGAGTTGATCCGAGTCAAACAAGCCGAAAGAAGAAGCGATTCGGATCGGGAAACCGAAATCAGCGGACCGTGGGTTCGCTCCAACGGGTCCCAAAAAAGTGATTCAAATCAAAGCGCGATACGATTCTTCGATCACACTGACGCAATGTGGAATCCTATCGCAAGCGCACCAACCGGTCGCAACCTCGAACTGGCCGTCATCGACAACGATGGCGTGCATGCGCTCGTGTTCCCTTGCGAGAAGGTATCGGTGGGTTGGAAGAACGTGGCAACCGGGGCGCGGGTCGACATACGTCCGACCCACTGGCGTGCCTGGAAGAACGAGGAATACCGACTGGATTCCTTGCAGAATCCGAATTGACGCTTGCATCAAGGCAAGGATCCGAGGCGGGTCGCCGGTACCAGCTTCAGCGCGACGCGTCTTAGCCTTTCAGGTCGGCGATCAAGGCCATGCGCACCAGATGCGAAAGGCTGCCGGCACCCATCTTGCTCATGACATTGGCACGATGGATCTCGACGGTTCGCGGGCTGATCCCGAGATCATAGGCAATCGTCTTGTTCGGCAATCCGGAGACAAGGCCATCGAGCACCTGACGCTCCCGCTCCGACAGCGTCGTAAGGTTCTTTCGCACCTCCGCTGATTGCGGGTGTGCCGCGACGGGCTGGCTTCGGTGGTCCAGGGCGGAGCGGATGGCATCGATGAGCACCTGATCGTCGAACGGCTTTTCGATGAAATCGGCAGCGCCTTCCTTCATCGCCTGGACGGCCAGGGCAACATCGGCGTGGCCTGTCATCACAATCACCGGCGCGCCCAAGCCGCGTGCTTTCAACTGCCGCAGGAACTCGATGCCGTCGATGCCGGGCATGCGCACGTCGGTTACGATGCAGCCGTCGATCTCCTTGGGTTCCGTTGCCAGGACCGCGGTGGCCGATTCATGCAGGCGCACGGCAAAGTCGGCTGTCGCGAGCAGGAAACCCAGCGACTTGCGAACGTCGACGTCATCATCGACGACATGAACGACATCACTAGCCACGGGCAACCTCGTCTTTTTCTACGGCGCGCAGGGTGAACCGGAAAGCGGTTCCCCCGCCGGGCATCGACTCCGCCCAAATATGACCACCGTGCGACTCGACGATAGTGCGACAAATGGACAGGCCCACCCCCATTCCCTGCTTCTTGGTGGTGACGAAAGGCTGGAAAAGCTGGGCCGAAACCTCTGGTGCCAACCCTGGGCCGGTGTCGATCACGCCGATCTCCACCATTGCGTCGTGCCGTGCCTTGGTGACGACATGCAATTCCCGGCGGGGCGCGCCTTGCATGGCCTCCACGGCGTTTCTCATCAGGTTCAGCAATACCTGCTCGATCTGGATCCGGTCGGTCAAGACCAGTTCGGTCGACGGGTCGAGATCGTAGCTGACGCGCACGTCCGCTTCCCTGGCGCCAACCAGGGCGAGGGACGAGGCGTCCTCGATGAGCGCCGACAGGCGTTCGACCTGGCGCTCACTTTCGCCCCTGGCGACGAAATCCCTGAGGCGGCGGATGACGTCGCCGGCGCGCAAGGACTGTTCGGCGGCCTTCTCGACGGCCTCCCGCAACAGCGCGGCATTCTCGTCCTTGCTCTTCTCGAGGAGACGGCGGCTGCCCTTGAGGTAATTCGTGATCGCCGTCAGAGGCTGGTTTATCTCATGTGCCAGTGTGGAGGCCATTTCGCCGAGCGCGGTAAAACGCGCCATGTGCAGGAGCTCCTGCTGTTGTTCCTGCATCCTGGCTTCCGTCGTGTGGCGCTCCGTCAGGTCGCGGCAGAAGCCTGTGAAGAAGCGGCCGGTTCCAGGATGCATCTCGCCGACCGCGAGCTCCATCGGAAAGGTCGAGCCGTCCTTGCGCATCCCGGTTACCGTGCGACCGAGGCCGATAATGCGGCGCTCCCCAGTCGTCAGGTAACGCTGCATGTATGTGTCGTGCTCCTCCCGGTACGGTGTGGGCATCAGCATCTTGACGTTTTGCCCGATGACCTCGCTGGCCTTGTAGCCGAACAACGCCTCGGCCGCGGTGCTGAAGGACTGGATGTGGGCGCCTTCGTCGATGACGATCATCGCATCGGGCACTGTCGCCAGGATCGAACGCAGGTGATCCTCGCGCAGCTGCAGCGAGGCGTTGGCGAACGACAGTTCGCTGACGTCGGTGCCCTGAACAAAGATTGCGGTGATCCGGCCATCCTTGGCCCTGATGGGCTGGTAGACGAAGTCCAGGATGCGCTCCTCGGCAAGGCCGGTTTCAGCGTTGCGCAGGATGATTTTCGCGTTGCGGCCGACATAGGGCTCGCCAGTTTTGCTGACACGATCGAGCAATTCGAAGAATCCCTGCCCCTCGAGCTCGGGCAGGGCCTCTCG
>JAFKFE010000703.1 GCA_017308345.1 Alphaproteobacteria bacterium
GCGAGCGCGACCTCGTCGGCCGGCATGGCCGCTTCGTGGCCGAAGGCAAGGTGGTGCTGGACCTGTTGCTGTCGACCGGCCGCTTCGCCGCCGAGTCGGCCCTCATCCTCGAAAACAGGCTGGCGGGCCTGCAGTCGATCCTGGACAAGGCGCCTTCCGACTTTCCGGTCTATGTCGCCGGCGGCGAGGTCATGGACCGGATCGCCGGCTTCCACATGCATCGCGGTATCCTGGCGATCGGCGTGCGTGGCGAGGCGGCGCCCGCCGAGGTTCTGGTGGAAACCCTGCCCCGGCGCGCATTGATCGTCGTGCTGGTCGGCATATCCAATCACGACAATATGGGGGCGATCTTTCGCAATGCCGCGGCCTTCGGAGCTGACGCGGTGTTGCTCGACCGGGCCTGCTGCGACCCGCTCTACCGCAAGGCAATCCGCGTTTCGGTCGGCGCGGCGCTGAAGGTTCCCTTCGCATCCTTCGGCGACACCGGAACCTTCACCGCGACGCTCGACCGGCTTGGCTTCAGCCAGTTCGCCCTCTCTCCGCGTGGAAAGGTGGACATCCTCGACGCGGAGCGTTCGGCCAGGCTGGCACTCTATCTCGGCACCGAAGGCGAAGGCCTCCCACCGGATCTGCTTGCCCGGCTGCACACGGTGAGGATCACCATGGCGGAAGGTTTCGACAGCTTGAACGTCGCAGCGGCCTCGGCCATCGCCCTGCATCATTTTTCGAAGGCTGGCGACCCATAGGCTGGACAACCGCGGCACCTTTTCAGTTGGTCGAGCCGGCCTTCTGCAGTGCCCTCACCCGGTCGGCAAGGCTGATGCCGCGCCCACCCTGTTGCCCCTCGCCCGCCAGGGCCTTGGCGATGGGGGAATCCGGCCCATCGAGTTTCATCGTCAGGTTGACGACCTCGGCCGCCAGTTCGTTCATCTGCTCGCGAAGGACGGCGCCGGGGCGCGCATCAGCTGCCGAATCGGGTCTTGCCGTTCCCGAGGCGGCAAGATCGCTCTTCAGTCGCTTGTTCTCGCGCGCCAGCGCGGCCAGCCTTGTCTCGAGCCGCTCCCGGCCAGCCTCCAGCTTGGCGATTGCCCCGTCGACATCGTCACTTTTCGCATCGGCGCCGGAAACCAGCCGCGCGACGCCGTTTGCGGCGGCGGTCTCCTTTGAACGCTCACGCATTCGAGCGAGGTCCTTCTCGCGCCGGTCGAGTTTTTCCTCGCGGTCGGCAAGCGTCGCGAGCAGCCTCTCGACCTTCTTGTCGAGTTCGGCCGTCCTTCTCTTCTCCGCCTTCAACGCTTCGCGCGCGCCCTTGCTCTCCGAGGCGATCTCCTGGTTTCGCCTGTCCGCCTCCTTGCGCTGGCCGCGCAGCATCGCGATGTCGCTGGCGAGTTTTTCCAGTTCCGATTCGCGGGCAACCAGCTCGATCTGCCGGTTCGAGGACGAGAAGCTGGCGTCGTCATACATCTGCTCGAGCTTTTGCAGCTCCAGCGCCCGCTTCTCCAACGCCCGCTCCGTCTGCGCATGCTTTTCCGACAGGCGCTGCAAATCCTCCTCGCGCTGCCTGAGCTCCGCATTCCTGGCCTGCAGATCGGCGAGCGCCTGGTTCTTGTCCTGCTTTTCGACCGCCAGCCCCTTCAAGGCCTCGCGCCCGCGAGCGATCTCCACCACCTGCTCGGCCGTCTTCTCCTGCAGGTTCTTGACGGTTATCTCCAGGCGGCGCGTCGTCATGGCATATTCGGCCCGGACCCGGTCCTTGTCCGCCTGGATTTCGGCCTGTGTCAGCGGCAGCGAGGCCTCCAGGCGCCTGCGTGTCAGGACGACGGCCCGCCGCCAGACCGCCGGCGCGATCAGCGACACCAGAAAAACGGCGCAAAGGAAACCGAGTACGAAGAACAGGACCGACTGGACCAAGGCGTGCTATCCACATTACGGAGCGGCAATCGCTGGACTATGCCACCTTGGCATGGCGGAAATTCAACGCCGCGGCAAGAGCTTGCCGCGGCGCGATCAGCACTGTCCGAGCGGCTTTTGCGGGCGGAACCCGGTCAGAACGGGTTCCAGGTTGGTCTTTCGGTGAGCTTCAGATAGCCGAGATTGACGCCGAGACGGGCACCGACGCCAGTGCGGATCGGCACGAGCAGCACACGGTTGTTCTGCAACACGTTGAAGCCGACGCCGGCAATGACATAGGCCGAGCCGGCGACGCCGCCGAAACGGTTGTAGAGGCTGCTGATGTCGTCGAGGTTGTAGACCAGCATCATCACCCGCGAGCCCTCGCCGCCGAAGTCCCAGCCGAGCGACGGCCCTTGCCAGAACACCTTATGGTCGCCGGCATTCTTGGTGTAGAGCGTCCCCTCGCCATAAGTCAGGCCGCCGATCAACGCGCCGGATCCTTCCTCGCCCAGCAGGTAGCCATTGGGCAGGCCGTAGGACGCAAAGATCTTCTCGACGACGGTGGCCAGGCCGCCGGACGTCTCGCCGAAGAACTTATGACCGGAATCGATGATTTCCTGAGCCGTGTACTGTTGGGCCCGCGATGCCGCGGTCGAAAGGACCAGAGCTCCCAGGAGTGTGATGGTCATGGTGAGGACGCGGACGAACGTCCGGTCGTAGTATCGGGAAAACATGCTTCCAATCTCCGTCAGGGAGCACTTTCGCCGACGCCTCGCACCCCTGCGGCTCTTGGCGGCCGTTCAGGATGGCTATCACGGGCAAACTATGCCGTAATCCTTTTTCAACCATTAAGCTCTCACAGGAAGATGGCGGTTCGAAGGCCGCGCCTTGGCCCCGGCGACGGGTTTTCCCCCTGTAAACACGCCATTTTCGCCGTCGACAATTTTGGATTTGTTGATGCGCGCTCGGGCGCTGTGTATTCAGAAAGCCTTGGAAAAGAGCGTGATTCGTGTGGGCAGGCGCGAAAACGGTCGCTCGGCCATGAACAAGTGACGCAAGCAGGGATTTCACCGATGGCCGAGCTCTTTACCCTTTCCGCGCCCGATCTCGCGGCGCTGCTTTGCAGCCGTGTCTGCCACGACATCATTTCGCCGGTCGGCGCCATCAACAACGGCCTGGAACTGCTTGACGAAGGCGGCGCCGACGAAGACGCCATGAAGCTCATTCGCCAGAGCGCCAAGAACGCCTCGGCGCGGCTGCAGTTTGCCCGCATCGCCTTCGGCGCCGCGGGTTCCGCCGGCATGATGATCGACACCGGCGACGCCGAGGCCGTGGCCACTGCCTTCTTGAAGAACGAGAAGCCCGAACTGGTATGGAACGGTTCCCGCGCGCTCCTGCCCAAGAACAAGGTCAAGCTGCTGCTGAACCTCATTCTCGTCGCCCATGCGGCCATCCCGCGCGGCGGCAAGCTGGTGATCACCCTTCTCGAGACCGAACCGCGTTTTTCGCTGTCCGCCAGCGGCCCGATGCTGCGCGTGCCGCCGAAATTCCTCGAACTGCATTCCGGGCACAAGCCGGAGGAGCCGATCGACGCCCATTCGGTCCAGCCCTACTACACGCTGCTTCTGGCGCGTGAGGCCAATATGACGATCTCGATCCACGCGACCGCCGACGAGATCGTGCTCACGGCTGCATAGTGGCAAGAAACGGCCAAGTATCGCTATCGCCAATATTCGTGCCGGCAGTCCCGGCACAGCAACATCTTCGCCCATTGCCGTGACGGTGCTGTGGCCCGAGAGGGTGCGGCATGCCCCTTTGGAAAAACTTTACCTAACGGCTTTTCAGCTTCTTTACCAGATTGGCCTATGGTGACTTCCGCTTACCCGGAGGTTGCCGGTTCGGCAGATGGCAAAGAGGACCCGGACATGAAGCGCTGCCTGTTCGTCGATGATTCGAGCGTCATCAGGAAGGTCGCAAAACGCATTCTCGGCGGCTCGGACCTGATCGTCATCGAGGCATCGACCGGGGTCGAGGCTGCCGAGATCTGCGCAGGCGACATGCCGGATGTCATCGTTATCGACGGCGGGCTGACCGACGTCCAGGCGGTGGACCTCATTCGCCGCATCCGCGCCATGGAAAGTCCTATCAAGCCGCAGATACTGATCTCGCTGGTCGAGGTCGATGCCGCGGCGATCATGCGCGCCAAGCGCGCCGGCGCTCAAGGCTATCTCTTGAAGCCATTCAACCGGGCGCAATTGCTCGAAAGCTTCCGTGTCCTGAAGATAGCCGCCTGATTCGCCGGAGTGGTTTCGAGTGCTCTTCAAACAAAAACCCGGCCTGAGCCGGGTTTTTTTGTTTCGAAATTCGCCTCGATCGCTCAGGCGCTGACGCGGATGTCTTCCGGTTCGCGCAGCACATAGCCGCGGCCCCACACTGTCTCGATGTAGTTCTGGCCGCCGGATGCCGCGTCGAGCTTCTTGCGCAGCTTACAGATGAAGACGTCGATGATCTTCAGCTCCGGCTCGTCCATGCCGCCATAGAGATGATTGAGGAACATTTCCTTGGTGAGCGTCGTG
>JAFKFE010000704.1 GCA_017308345.1 Alphaproteobacteria bacterium
GAGATCTGCCGCCTGAGATTCCCGTCGATCAGCGCCAGCGTCACCAGAAGCGCCAGGCCAAGCCCGAGCGACAGCACCACCGAGGGCGTCAGCGCGCCGGGACGATGGATGTTGCCGAGCGCGAGCCGCAGCGACACGAAACGCACGCGCGGGCTCTTCCTGGCCGCCCATTGCACCAGCATCGCCACCAGCCGCAGCACCAGGAAGGCAAAGACCGTCGCGCCGACGAAGATCGAGGCGATGCGATAATCGTTGGCCGAAAGGATCGCCAGCGCCGCCAGCGCGACGACGATGGCAAGTGCTGCGCCGGCATAGGGCAGCCGCGGCAGGCCACGGCTCTCGAACCCCATTTCGCGGAACAGCGCGGTTGCCGGCACATCGCGGGCGCGGCCGAGCGGCAAAAGCGCGAAGGCCAGTGTCACCAGCAGGCCGAACAGCGCGGCCATGGCAAGCGCGCCTGGATAGAAGCCGCCTTGCGCGGGCACCGGGATGACCGACTGCAGAAGCGCGCTCGCCACGAACGGCATCGCCGCGCCCAGGATCAGCCCAAGCACGATGCCGAGGCCGGCGATCAACAGGATCTGCACGAGATAGACGGTGAAGACAAAGCCGCCCGAGGCGCCGAGGCTCTTGAAGGTGGCGATGACGCCGCGCTTGCCGTCGAGATAGGCGCGGACCGCGTTCGCCACGCCGACGCCGCCCACCACCAGCGCCGTCAGCCCGACCAGGGTCAGGAACTGCGAGAAGCGCTCGATATTGGCCGAGAGCGCCGGCGCCGCGTTGCCGCGCGTGCGGATCGACCAGCCGGCCTGCGGGAAATCCTTCGCGGCCTCGGCCTGGATGTCCTTGATCCGCGCCTCGGACGTGCGGTCGGGCAGCCGCACCTTATAGGCGTTCTCGACCAGGCTGCCAGGCTGCACCAGGCCGGAAGCGGCAAGGCCCTCGCGCGAGATCATCAGCCGCGGCGCGAAGCCGAAACCGTCCGATACCGCGTCCGGCTCGTTGACCAGCCTGGCCCGCAGCTCGAAGATGGCGCCGCCGAGCTTCAGCCTGTCGCCGATGCGAAGATGGAGCCGCTCGAACAGAAGGTCGGGCGCGGCGGCGCCGAACACGCCGGACCTTTCACCGAACAATTGCTCTCTCGGCAGCGCCGGGTCGGTCTCCAGCGCGCCATAGAGCGGATAGGCGTCGTCGACGGCCTTGGCTTCGACCAGCGCCTGGTCGGAGCCGTCCTCCAGCCGCGCCATCGAGCGCATGCCGGACGTCTGCGAAACCCTGCCGAGGCCCTTGATGAAGTCGAGCTCGGCGTCCGAAGCGCTGCGTTGGTTGACCTGGAAGCGCAGATCGCCGCCAAGCAGCGTCTGGCCCTGATCGGCGACGCCGGCGCTGATCGCCTGCGCCACCGAATTGACGCCGCCGATCGCCGCCACGCCGAGCGCGATGCAGGCGAGGAAGATCATGAAGCCCGAGAGGCCGCCGCGCATCTCGCGCAAGGAGAAGCGGATGGCGAGCTTCAACGTCCGCATCAGGCCGGCACCTTCACCGGCCTCGGCGCGTCCTCGATCCGCCCCGAGCGCATCGAGACCTGGCGCGCGCAACGCGCGGCAAGCACCGGATCATGCGTGACCAGCACCAGCGTCATGCCACGCTCCGCCGCCTTGGCGAACAGAAGGTCGGCGATCTGCTTTCCCGTCGCCTGGTCGAGATTGCCGGTCGGCTCGTCGGCGATGAGGATGCGCGGCGACGGCGCCAGCGCCCGGGCGATCGCCACGCGCTGCTGCTCGCCGCCGGAAAGCTCGCCCGGATAGTGCGTCACGCGCTCGCTCAGGCCGACCGCCGCGAGTTCGCGCGCGGCCACGCCGAACGGATCGGCATGGCCGGCGAGCTCCAGCGGCACCGCGACGTTCTCGAGCGCCGTCATGTTCGGAATGAGGTGGAAGGACTGGAAGACGATGCCGATGTTTCGCCCCCGAAACGATGCAATCTGATCCTCGCTTTTGCCGTTGACCAGCTCGCCGGCGATCCGGACCGTGCCCGAATCGACCCTTTCCAGGCCTGCCAGAACCATGAGCAGGGTGGACTTGCCGGAGCCCGATGGGCCGACGATGCCGGTGGCCTGCCCGGCCGCCACGTCGAGGCTCACGCCCTTCAGCACGTGGACGGAGGACGCGCCCTCGCCGAGCGTCAGCGATACGTCCCTCAGCGCGATGACGGCTTCTGTCACAATGAAATCGCCCTATATGTGGGAAAAGGAGACGGCTTGTGTCTCCCTCCTTGGATTGTTCCGGTCATATGGGGCTCGCCGCATGGCATTCAAACACCGTTTCGCCGCAGCCCCCGTCGTTTTCGCAGTGACTTTCCTTTTCCTCGCCCTTTGCGGCGCCATTTCGCCGGCGCGCGCCGCCACCTTCACCATCGTCGGCTTCGGCGACAGCCTGATGGCGGGCTTCAGCCTTGGCCCGGGCCAGGGTTTCACCGACAGGCTGCAGGCCGCGTTGAAGGCGAAGGGCCTCGACGTCACTGTGGCCAATGCCGGCGTCTCCGGCGATACCTCGAGCGGCGGGCTGGCCAGGCTCGACTGGTCGGTGCCGGACGGCACAGGGCTGGTGATCCTCGAGCTCGGCGCCAACGACATGCTGCGCGGCGTTGCGCCCGAGATCGCCGAAAAGAACCTCGATGCGATGCTGGGCAAGCTGCAAGAGCGCAAGATACCGGTGCTGCTCGCCGGCATGCGCGCCGCGCCCAATCTGGGCGCCGACTACCAGAAGGCCTTCGACGCCATCTATCCACGGCTTGCCGAAAAATACGGCGTCCCGCTCTATCCGTTCTTCCTCGACGGCGTCGCCGGCCATCCTGATCTGCAGATCGAGGACGGCATGCACCCCAATTCCCGGGGTGTCGACGTCATGGTCGAGCGCATCCTTCCCATGGTCGAGAAGGCCATCGCCGACAATGGGGGCCCGTCATGAGTCCCGAATGCCACGCTTTCCGTTGGGGAAACATTGTGGACAACAAACCGCTTGCCCCGCGCTTGTATCGATGATTCGCTAGGGCTGAGAGTTTCGATTCGAGGACAGGAGGCTTCACATGCCACGTCTTTTCACCGCCCTCGAAATTCCGCGTGATGCCGCTCTCTCTTTGTCCCTGCTCCGGGGCGGGCTGCCCGGAGCGCGCTGGATCGATGTCGAAAACTATCATCTGACGCTGCGCTTCATCGGCGATGTCGAGGGCCATGTCGCCGACGAGATCGCCAACGCCCTCGACCGCGTCCGCCGGCCGTCCTTCCCCTTGACGCTTTCCGGCGTCGGCGCCTTCGGCGGAAAGAAGCCGCATGCCGTGTGGGCGGGCGTGTCCGCCTCGCCCGATCTGACGG
>JAFKFE010000705.1 GCA_017308345.1 Alphaproteobacteria bacterium
GCCCGCAACGGCGACTTTCAATGGAAGCATCGTCAATGGAAGGGCGACCGCAACTTCTCCCGTCGCGACGAGGGCATATGGTGGAACGGCCATCGCGGCTATCGCGAATATCGTCACGGCTATCGCCGCCATGGGGACTATTGGTTCCCGCTGGCCGCTTTTGCCGCCGGAGCGCTGATCAGCGGCGCCATCGTCAACAGCGAGAACAACCGTGTCAGTCGCGGCGACGCGCATGTGCAGTGGTGCTACGATCGCTACCGCTCGTATCGCGCTTATGACAACACTTTCCAGCCCTACAACGGCCCTCGTCAGCAGTGCATTTCGCCCTACTGACGGCCTCCAGTCAGTACCCAGGGTCGTTGACTGAGCCCGTGCCTCGAGAGGCACGGGCTTTCTCGTTGCCATTCAACCGGACTTCAAGAACTGAGGCGCCCCGCGGGTCAGCTTGCCCAGCTAATGGTTTTGAGGACCAGATAAAGACCTACGCCGTTATCCGATGGAGAACGATAGGCTCCGCAGGCGTTGCAAATCCGAGTCACTGCCGAGGTTAATTTCCAGCCGAGTGCGTCAAGATCTTCGTTCGTCACATAGTCTCGAGTTAACTCGCTGATGCCGTGTTTCTTGCCGAAAGATCGGGCTGACTGGGCATCAGTTATGAATTCCGGAGGCCAGTTCGAATTGGCACAAGCCCAGAGCCAATTGCCGGCTTTGGCGCTGGTGGAGCCCGCAATCTGGATTTCCGAAACGACCTTGACGCCACTCTGGTCGGAAAACAGCAGCTTTCCGGCCTTCAAATCGTAGTCGTAACGCGACCAACTGCCGAGGCGGAAATCCTTCGCCAGGCGCGCATTCTTGGCGGTGAGCTGTTCAAAGGCCTCGTCGCGCCAAGCAGGGTACCAATCCGGCTGCATTTCCCCCTCGCCCGGTCCCGTAAATCGCTATCGCACGCTCAACGTCCTGCGCACCGCATCGCGCCACCCTGCCAGCTTCGCCGAGCGAGTTTTGGCATCCATCTCCGGCTTGAAGCGCCGCTCCAGCGCCCAGCTTTTGGCGAAGTCCTTCGCCCTTGGCCAGACACCCGCCTTCGATCCCGCGAGCCACGCCGCGCCCAGCGCCGTCGTCTCCAGGATCGTCGGCCGGTCGACGGGCGCGTCGAGAATGTCGGCCAGCCGCTGCATCGTCCAGTCGGACGCAACCATGCCGCCATCGACGCGAAGCACCGTCTTGGCCGAGGCGCCCTTCCAGTCCTTGCGCATGGCGTCGAGCAGGTCGCGCGCCTGGAAGACGACGGATTCGAGCGCCGCGCGCGCGAACTCGGCCGGGCCCGTATTGCGCGTCAGGCCGAAAATGGCGCCGCGTGCATCGGCGTCCCAGTGCGGCGCTCCGAGGCCAACGAAGGCCGGCACCAGGTAGACGGCCTGGGCGGGGTCGGCGGATGCCGCCAACGCGCCACTCTGCTCGGCCTTGCCGATCACCTTGATGCCGTCGCGCAGCCACTGCACGGCGGCGCCCGCGATGAAGATCGAACCTTCCAGCGCATAGGTGGTCTTGCCGTTCAGCCGATAGGCGATGGTGGTCAAAAGCCGGTTCCTCGAGCGCACCAGGTCCGCGCCGGTGTTGAGCAGCGCGAAGCAGCCGGTGCCGTAGGTCGATTTCATCATCCCGGGTTCGAAACAGGCCTGGCCGATGGTCGCCGCATGCTGATCGCCGGCGACGCCGAGGATCGGCATCTCCGCGCCGAAAAGGCTCTTGTCCGTGGTGCCGAAATCGTCGGCGCAATCTTTCACCCGCGGCAAGATCGCGGCCGGTATGTTGAGGATGGAAAGCAGTTCGTCATCCCAGACATTCTTCTCGATGTTGTAGACCAGCGTGCGCGAGGCGTTGGTGGCGTCGGTGGCATGCACCCTGCCGCCGGTCAGGCGCCAGATCAGGAAGCTGTCGATGGTGCCGGCGAGCAATTCGCCCTTCTCGGCGCGCTTCCTGGCGCCCTTCACCTTGTCCAGCATCCAGGCGATCTTGGTGCCGGAGAAATAGGGATCGAGCAGCAAGCCGGTCTTCTTCGTGAATTTCTTCTCAAGCCCCTGCTTCTTCAGCTTCTGGCAGAGCGGCGCGGTGCGCCGGTCCTGCCAGACGATCGCGTTGTGGATCGGCTTGCCGGTCGCCTTGTCCCAGATGACGACCGTCTCGCGCTGGTTGGTGATCCCGATCGCCGCCACATCCGAGGCCGCACGGCCTGCGGCCTTGAGCGCCGATTTCACCGTGGCGAGAACGCTCGCCCAGATGTCTTCCGGATCATGCTCGACCCAGCCGGAAGCCGGATAATGCTGCGCGAACTCCTGCTGGACGGTGCAGGCGAATTTCATCTTGTCGTCGAACAGAATGGCCCGGGTCGATGTCGTTCCCTGGTCGATGGCCAGCACAAAACCGCTCATTCCGCATCCTCCCACTTCTCATGCAAACAGGGGAGACGGCAAAGCCGCCTCCCCTGCACGTCCTACATGGGCAAGCACGCCCGCGTCATGCAGTTACTGCTGCTGCCAGCTCTTCACCAGTTCGTCGTAGTTGATGGTGATCGGCTTTTCCTTCTCGTTCTCGATCTTCAGCTGAGGAGCGAGATTGCCCTTCTTGACCGCATCGGCGTTCCAGTAGGCCAGGTCATGCTCTTCGGCCATCTTCGGGCCGATGTCGCCCTGGACGCCCGACTTCTCGATGCGGCTCATGACCTTTTCCTGCTCGGCGCAGAGCGAGTCCATTGCTTCCTGCGCCGACTTCGCGCCGGACGAGGCATCGCCGATCGCCTGCCACCAGAGCTGCGCCAGCTTCGGATAGTCAGGCACGTTGGTGCCGGTGGGCGACCACTGGACGCGGGCGGGCGAACGATAGAACTCGATCAGGCCGCCGAGCTTCGGGGCGCGCTCGGTGAAGCTCTTGTCGTGGATCGTGCTCTCGCGGATGAAGGTCAAGCCGACATGGCTCTTCTTCACGTCGACCGTCTTCGAGGTGACGAACTGCGCATAGAGCCAGGCGGCCTTGGCGCGATCGTCCGGCGTTGACTTCATCAGCGTCCAGGAGCCCACGTCCTGGTAGCCGAGCTTCATGCCGTCCTTCCAGTAGACGCCGTGCGGCGACGGCGCCATGCGCCACTTCGGCGTGCCGTCGTCGTTCAGCACCGCCTTGGCGCTGGCGTCGACCATCGAAGCGGTGAAGGCGGTGTACCAGAAGATCTGCTGCGCGACCGCGCCCTGCGCCGGAACCGGGCCGGACTCCGAGAAGGTCATGCCCTGGGCTTCGGCCGGAGCGTAGGCCTTCAGCCAGTCGAGATATTTCTGGATCGAATAGACCGCCGCCGGGCCGTTGGTGTCGCCGCCGCG
>JAFKFE010000706.1 GCA_017308345.1 Alphaproteobacteria bacterium
TGCCGCCACGCTGGGCGATACGCTCCTTCAGGCGCGGGAACAGCGCGAACACCTTCTCGACGTCCTCGTCAAAGTGCTTGAGGTTGTCGAGGCTGGCGCCCATCTGCAGGTTTTCCATCACCGTCATGCGCGGGAAGATGCGCCTGCCTTCGGGCGATTGCGCGATGCGCAGGCGCGCGATCTCGTGCGTGGGCATCTGCGTGATGTCGGTGCCGGCGAAGGTGATGGTGCCCGTCCGCGCGCGCGGCGCGCCGAAGATGGTCATCATCAGCGTCGACTTGCCGGCGCCGTTGGCGCCGATAAGCGCCACGATCTCACCCTGGTTGACCTGCACATTGACGCCGTTCAGCGCCCGGATGTTGCCGTAGTAGGTCTCGACGCCCCTGATATCGAGCAATGTCGTGCCGGCCATTACTTGCGCCCTCCACGCGTCGCGGGCTTGGCCGCCACTTCCTTCGCCAGCGTCTTCGCCTGGCCGATCCAGTCTTCACGGGCAATACGCCCGTCGAAGGCGAGATAGGCTTCCGCCGCTTCGATGTCCGCTTTCTTCCAGGCGGCGATCTGATCGAAATGGAAAATGCCGTGCTCGTTGAGCTTCCTCTCGTTGACCGGGCCGATGCCCTTGATGCGGATCAGGCTGTCCGCCTTGCCGCCGCGTGGCGCGTCGAGGCGATTGGAGATGCCCTTGGCTTTCGGATCCTTCGCGGCCGCCTTTGTCGCCGGCTTCCTCGCCACCGGTTTGGCCGGCGCTGCAGCGCCTGGCAAGCCGGCGATCGACGCGGCGCGGGCGTCGACCTGCGCCGCTTTCGACGCTCCTTTCGACACCATGACCCGCTCGCCTTCGTCCGCGTGTTCGACGGTGTCGGAAACCGGCCCCGCCATCATCGAAGCGGAATTGCCGGGGCCATGCGCGGAGTCAGGGCCCGTGTCGAGCTGCTCGATGACATCCTCGTCGCCGACCTCGGTGAGCACTTCTTGCACGTCCTCGTCGTCGACGCCGAGATAGGCGGCGATGACGCGCGGATCGGTGCGGACCGACTGCGGGTTGCCGTCGGAGATCTTGCGGCCGTATTCGAGCACCACGACATGGTCGGAGATCTTCATCACCACCGACATGTCGTGCTCAATGAGCAGGATCGACGTGCCGGTGTTGTCCTTGATGTCCATCAGGAGCTCGTTGAGCGCGGCCGATTCCTTCGGATTGAGGCCGGCTGCCGGCTCGTCCAGGCACAAGAGCTCCGGCCCGGTGCACATGGCGCGCGCGATCTCCAGGCGGCGCGGCGCGCCATAGGGCAGGTCGCCGGCCGGATCGTCGGCGCGGTCGACGAGATCGGCCTTCTCCAGCCAGTGCCTGGCGAGCTCGATCGATTCGGCGGACGCCTGGCGGTAGCTCGGGAAGCCGAACAGGCCGAGGAAGGTGTAGCCCGAGGCCTTCATCAGCTTGTTGTGCTGCGCCACCAGGAGGTTCTCCAGCAGCGTCATGCCGGAAAACAGGCGGATGTTCTGGAAGGTGCGCGCCACCTTGGCGCGCGCCGGGATCTCATGGTTGGGCAGGCGTTCGAGCAGGTAGGTCGAGCCGTCGCGCCGGTTGAGCGTGAGCTTGCCTTCCGTCGGCTTGTAGAAGCCGGTGATGCAGTTGAACACCGTGGTCTTGCCGGCGCCGTTCGGACCGATCAGCGCGGTGATCTCGCCGCGCTTGGCCTGGAAGGACAGGTCGCCGATGGCGACCAGCCCGCCGAACTTCATCGACAGGTGCTCGACCTGCAGGATTATGTCGTTCATGGGAGCCTGCGCGTTCATCAGCCGTGCCCCTCCTTGGTGAAGGAGGCTGAGACCGCTCTTCGTTCTTTCAGGAAGGCCGTGGGTTCTCGGCTGCCGACGAAGCCGCGCGGCTTCCACAACATGACGATGACCATGGCCATGCCGAACAAGAGCATGCGGTAGAGTTCCGGTGTGAAGTCCGGTCCGAACACGGCCTTGAGGAAATCCAGCTCGCGCAGGATTTCGGTGCCGCCGATCATCACCAGCGCCGCCACCGCGATGCCGCCCAGCGAACCCATGCCGCCGAGCACGACGATGGCGAGGATGATCGCCGATTCCAGGAAGACGAAGGATTCGGGGCTGACGAAGCCTTGGCGCGCCGCGAAGAACGAACCGGCGAAACCGCCGAACATGGCGCCGGTGGCAAAGGCGGTGAGCTTGGTCGTCGTGGTGTTGATGCCGAGCGAACGGCAGGCGATCTCGTCCTCGCGCAGCGCTTCCCACGCGCGCCCGACCGGCAGGCGGCGAAGCCTGATGGTGACGAAGGCGGTGAGCAGGCAAAGCAGAAGGATGAGGTAGTAGAGGAAGATCTTGTAGTAGGCGCCCGACTGGGCGATGTGCAGCACCTTGGCGATGTAGTTCGGATCCGAGACGTTGAACGACATCAGGCCGAAGAACGACACTTTCGGAATGCCGGAAATGCCGGCCGAGCCGTTGGTCACCTCGCGCCAGTTGATCAGCACCAGGCGGATGATCTCACCGAAGGCAAGGGTGACGATCGCCAGATAGTCGCCGCGCAGCCTCAGCACCGGGAAGCCGAGCAGCACGCCCCACATCGCGGCCATGGCGCCGGCGGCGGGCAGAAGGATCCAGAACGACAGGCCGAACTGCGTGCCAAGCAGCGCATCGGCATAGGCGCCGACGGCATAGAAGGCGACGTAGCCGAGATCGAGCAGGCCGGCCAGCCCGATGACGATGTTGAGGCCCCAGGCCAGCATCACATAGATCAGGATCTGGATGCCGAAATTGTCGACCCACTTCAAGGAACCCTGGAAGCCGAACAGCAGCACCATCGCGACGGGATAGAGAAAGAGGATGACAAGGCCGATCTTGTTGAAGTTGCGGCGCACCACGCCGGGTTCCGCCACGGCGGCCGCGGGGGCCGCCGCCTTCTCGGCCTTCGACCGCTCCATCGCCGGGATTGCATAGGCGACATAAAGGAAGCGGCCGACGGTAACCGCGATGACCACGATGGCAAGCAAGCCCCAGCGCTGCACCAGGATCAGTTCGTTGTTGATGTTCTGGTCGGTCCTGAGACCGATGAACAGCACGAACAGGCCAAGCGAGATCAAGCCGGCATAGAGCGCCTCGCGAAAAGCGCGCTGGATGGGAGTGGCGACGCTGTCGCGCTCCGAGGACACGGTGGCGGCCATGAGGATCAGACCTTTTCGACTTCAGGCCGGCCCAGGATGCCGGAGGGCAGGAAGATGAGCACGATCGCCAGGATCGAGAAAGCGGCGACGTCCTTGTAGTCGATGGAGAAATAGGCCGACCACATGCTCTCGATGAAGCCGATCAGCAGTCCGCCGAGCACGGCGCCCGGCAGCG
>JAFKFE010000707.1 GCA_017308345.1 Alphaproteobacteria bacterium
AAGCGTCGATGAGCTTGGCGCTGATCCGGAGTTGCCCGGCGTTTCGAGTGATGGCGCCCCGCACGAAGTAATCGGCGCGCACGGGAATCCCGGGGCCGAGGCCTTGCGTTTGACGAAACGCGGCGATGGCGGTCTCGCGGTTCAGGATTGTCAGCGTATGGAAGCGGGCCAGTCTGTCGGCCACGTCGTCCGCGAACGCGGCGATCAGCGGATCGGATGCATCGCCGGCCTGCCCGCCGTCCTCGAACGGCACGATTCCCACGACCGGCTGGGGCGAGGGCGCGGATGTGGTGCCCGAAACCGCCAGAACGTAACCGCGCTTCGGCACGGCCTTGAGGATCGACTGATCGTCGTCCGCGAGCGCCTTTCTTATATCGCGCACGGCCTGGGTCAGGGAGTCCTCGGTGACGACGATATTTCCCCAGACGGCGCCGATCAGATCGGATTTGGTTACGACCTTGCCCGCGTTTCGCGCCAGATGCGCCAGCAGGCTGTAAGCCTTGGAGCGCAACGGCACGGCGGTTCCGTCACGCAGCAGCAGGCCGCGCTCCAGATCAAGCTGGCAGGCGCCGACGTGCAGTATTCCTTGCGATCCGGCTTCCCCCATTGAACAGCGACTTGCCTTTGAGCAGCACCCAGCCGCCAATTCGGCCCCTGTTCCGCGTCGAGGTCAAGATGCCTGATTGATCCTCTCGCTGCGGGACGTGCTCTTGCCTTTGGTCCATGGTGGCGATCTCGAACATCTCGATCACGGTCCCGGGCGCATAGCCGGGACTGACCATTCCGCCCACGACGATCCCGAAGAGTTCCCGGCGCGCGCTGGCGCGAGCTGTCTCGTCGAACATGTCCTGCCTCCATCGATTTGGCGACAGAGTGCACGAAGCCGGGCGCGCGGTACCGACGAACCGCTGAAATTCTGGTGAAATTACCTCACGCTGATCAGCGCCGTGCCGGCGATGGCGAGAAGCGCGCCGGCCCAGGCGGCCGTGGTCGGCCTTTGGCCGCTGCGCAGCCACACCATCGGCAGGATGATGACCGGCGTCATCGAGGACAGCGTCGAGATGATGCCGACATTGCCGTTGCGCAGCGCGGCCATCAGGCAGGACATGCCGAGCGAGGTGCCGACGAAGGCGGAAAGCACGGCAAGCCCGACCGTGCCGAACTGGACGGCCTCCCGCTTGCCCCTGCCGAACGGCGTCGCGGCGAGCACGATGAACAGGATCACGGCGAGGCCCGAGCGCAGCGCCATCGCGCTGAACGGCTCGACGCCCGCGGCCATGGCCGGCCGCGCCAGAAGGGTGCCGGTCGCCTGGCCGAGCGCCGTTATTACGCCGAGCACTATGCCTGGTGCGAGGCGTCCGGTGAGCGGCGGGCCGGGCGCGGTGCTGACCGGGACGGTGGAAGGGGTGACGACCGGCATCGCCGGCGCCAGGTCGCCGCGCTTGAGGAACCGCCGCGGAATGCCGATCGCAAGCACGATGCCGGCAAGCACCAGCGCCACGCCCAGCGCCTGCCAGCGGCTGATGGTTTCGCCGAGCACGAGATAGCCGAGCGCGAGCGCGAATGGCGAGGTGAGCGAGAAGAGCAGCGCCGTGATGCGCGGGCCGACCGAATAGATGGTCGCGAAATAGGTCGTGCTGGCGATGCTGATGCCGGCGAAGCTCGACCCGGCAAGCAGCCAGAACTCCCTCGGTCCGATCGTGTGCCAGCCGCCGATAGCCAGCGACACCGAGCCGGTCATCACGAAGGTCGCGAGCATCTGCCAGCGGGCAAGCTGGAGCAGGGGAACGCGGCCCTTGAGCTCGCTGAGGAACATGGAGCTCAGCGCGCTGCACAAGGCGGCCGTGACGGCGAGGGTTTCGGAAAGGAGCATGGCTGGTGGCTGCGGGTCCGTGCGGACGTCTGGTGGATGCGCTTCTTACGCTGGCTCGCGGCGGGCCGCTAGACGGCGCGTTGGCGCGAGGAGGACGCGCCGAAGATCGACCATGCGGCGGCGGCGAGCGCCGCCATCGTGACCACCAGCACCGCAAGGCTTGGCAGGTGGAAGAGCATGTCCCGCCAGCGCGGCTCGACGACCGCGCCGGTGCTGAAGGCCTCGCCGCTGTACTGGCAAAGGATCCACGACGCTCCGCCGCGCACCATGTCGGCGTCGATGTCCGAGATCAGCGCCTTCGCGCCAGGCGCGGCCGAGGGCATCGTCGCCATATGGGTGAGCAGTGCCTTGGCCGTGGCGAGATAGGCGTGGCTGCATTCGTTGAAGGGGCTTTCCTCGTCGCCGATGCTTCCCGGCATCAGGCCCCACAGGCAGTAGGTGAATTGCAGGTTGCCGTGATTGTAGAGCCGCCGGAAGGTCGGGTCGGTCACGGTCTGGCGCTGGGCAAGGTCGATGATGTCGCCGCGATAGCGCGCGATCACCGCCATCTGGCCATGCGTCAGGCTGGGGATCTGGATGCCCGGGGGAGGCGGGGCCGAGGATCCGCTATGCGCCTCGGCCGGGATGGCGATCAGAAGTGACTGCCAGGTCGCCAAAAGGAAAATGGCCGCCAGGGCAGGGAACCGTGGCGGCCAACGCATGGAAGTTCAAGCGTAGCGGCGGGCGGGGCCGCGTTGGTCGCGCGCCGCGACCACGCGCTCGACGACCGCGCCGAAGCCGAGCCCGACGACGGTCCACAGCACGAGCTGGATGCCGAGCGAGGCGACGCGGAACTGCCACAGCACCGTCGCCGAGAAGTTTTCCGGCACTTCGTTGATGTCGGGCAGGGCCGCCTTCACCAGTGCGAAGACGACGAGGAAAGCGAGCCCAGCCACGATCGAGGCGTTCCAGGCGCCGAGTTGCTTCCACAGCCGCTGCGCCAGTCCTACCGCAGCCACCATGGCCGCGATCGAGACTACGATCATGATGAAGAACAATTCGGTTCGGTAGGCGATCGTCTCGGGGTTGCCGACCGCCGGCGGGTTCGCCGGGTATTTGAGGCTGGGCACGACGATCACGGCCAGGAAGCCGAGCAGCGCGATGAGCGCCGAAGTGCCACGGGGCCCGAGCGAGCCCAGCCGGCCATAGGCATAGGCAAAGACCAGCGAGAACAACCCGCCGAGCGCCGCGCCATAGACCAGCACGCCGGTTGCGAGACCGATGCCGGCCTGCGTGGCGCGGCTGACCATCTCGGGCTCCGGCGCCTCGCCGGCCGCCTGGGCCTGCTGTTCCTCGAAGGCGATCGCCTTGTCGACCTGCGGTTCGCCATAAACGCGCGCGAAGGCGAACGCGAGCACCCCCGCGACCAGCCCGACAAGCATGCCGCGCAGCAAGAGTTTTCCGACCATGTCAGTTATCCCTCCAAGCAATTCCAGGAAAAGTGCGAAGCGGTTTTC
>JAFKFE010000708.1 GCA_017308345.1 Alphaproteobacteria bacterium
CCCTCGAGGGGATCGGCAAGGCGCTGCCCGACGTCGCCGTGGTCGACATATCGCTTCCGGGTGTCAGCGGGATCACGCTGATCGAACGGCTCGGCGAGCGCTTTCCCGAGGTGAGCTGCATAGCGTTGACGGCGAATGAGGACCCCGGCTGCCTGCGTCAGGTGCTCGCGGCGGGGGGGCGCGGCTTCGTGGTCAAGCGGGCGACCGCGACGGACCTGCTGCAGGCCATCCGATGCGTGCTGGCCGGCGACAACTATGTCGATCCGGCGCTCGCGGCGCGCATACTGAGTCCGCGCTGCACTCCGCAGGGCGATCCGGGCAATCTCAGCGAACGGGAGCGGTCGGTCATCCAGCTGGTGGCGCTCGGCTACAGCAACAAGGAGATCTCGTCCCGTCTCAACCTCAGCATAAAGACGATCGAGACCTATCGCACCAGGGCGTCCGACAAGCTCGAGCTCCGCTCGCGGGCGGCCATCGTGCGCTTCGCGCACTCGAATGGCTGGCTGGCCGAGTTGCCGGTGTAAGCAGGCATGGCCGGGATGCCATCCCGGGTAGAGGAATTGGAGAACTGAGGAATTGAAGAACTGGAGAACAGACGACCGGTCCGGACGTCCTTTTTCCTCAATTCTTCAGTTCTCCAATTCCTCAGTTCCTACTCCCCCAGCTTGTAGAAGCGGCGGATGATGTCCCAGGCTTCGTCAGCCGTGTCGACGAAGTCGATGATGTCCTGGTCGCCGGGCGAGATCGTGCCCTGCTCGGCGAGGAAGTCGAGATCGATCACCCTTCGCCAGAACGCCTTGCCGAACAGGATCACCGGCACGCGCTCCATGCGTCCGGTCTGGATCAGGGTCAGCGTCTCGAAGAACTCGTCCATCGTGCCGAAACCGCCCGGAAACACGGCGACCGCCTTGGCGCGCATGACGAAATGCATCTTGCGGATGGCGAAGTAGTGGAAGTTGAAGCAGAGTTCCGGCGTGACATAGGCGTTGGGCGCCTGCTCGTGCGGCAAAACGATGTTCAAGCCGATCGACGGCGCGCCGACATCGTCGGCGCCGCGGTTGCCGGCCTCCATGACGCCAGGCCCGCCACCGGTGACGACGACGTATTCACGATAATAGGAAGTCGCCGATTGCTGCGAGCACAGGCGGGCGAATTTGCGCGCTTCCTCATAATATTTGCTGTTCGCCTCGAGGTTCTTCTTCTGCGTCTCGTTCTTCGCCGCCCAGGCCTCGCCGCCGGGTTCCGGCAGCCGGGCGCCGCCGAACAGGATCACGGTCGAGCGAATGCCGCGCTCGGCCAGGATCATTTCCGGCTTCAGGAGTTCGAGCTGCAGCCGCACGGCGCGCAATTCGCGCCGCGTCATGAAGTCGGGATCGTTCCATGCCAGCCGGTAGGTTTCGGCACGAGTCTGCGGGGTATCCGGCACGCTTTTCGCGCGCTCCAGGTCCTCGTCCGAATGCGGCAGCGGCGTCCACCCCGCCTTTTCCATGGGAGTCATCGAATCCACCCGTCCAATTCCCTTACTTGCGCCGTCCCGTGACGCAGGCGCGATTGACCCCCATTGAGCCTTAACATAGGGTCCGCGCGACTTTTAAACAGGTTAAGGCTGAGCCCCTTAACAGCTTGGTAATGGAGCGAAATCATGTCGAAGCCCGATCTGGCGAGCCTCGAAAAGACCATCGAAAAGGCTTTCGAGGAGCGCGACACGATTTCGCCCGCGACGCGCGGCGAGGCGCGAGACGCCATCCAGTCCGCGCTCGACCTGCTCGATAGCGGCAGCGCGCGTGTCGCCGAACGGCAGGCCGACGGCAAGTGGCATGTGAACCAATGGCTGAAGAAGGCGGTGCTGCTCTCCTTCAGGCTCAATCCGATGGAGATCATCAAGGGCGGCCCCGGACAGGCCGTGTGGTGGGACAAGGTGCCGTCGAAGTTCGACGGCTGGAGCGCGGTCGATTTCGAGAAGGCGGGCTTCCGCGCCGTGCCGTCCTCGGTCGTGCGCCGCTCGGCCTATGTCGCGCCGGGCGCCGTGCTGATGCCGTCCTTCGTCAATGTCGGCGCCTATGTCGATGCCGGCACCATGGTCGACACCTGGGCCTCGGTCGGCTCCTGCGCCCAGATCGGCAAGAACGTGCATCTTTCCGGCGGCGTCGGCATCGGCGGCGTGCTGGAGCCGATGCAGGCCGGACCGACCATCATCGAGGACAATTGCTTCATCGGCGCGCGCTCGGAAGTGGTCGAAGGCTGCATCGTGCGCGAAGGCTCGGTTCTCGGCATGGGCGTGTTCATCGGCCAGTCGACCAAGATCGTCGACCGCGCCAGCGGCGAGGTGTTCTACGGCGAGGTGCCGGCGAACTCGGTGGTCGTCGCCGGATCGCTGCCGGGCAAGCCGCTGCCCAATGGCGAGCCGGGCCCGAGCCTCTACTGCGCCGTCATCGTCAAGCGCGTCGACGCCAAAACCCGTTCCAAGACCTCGATCAACGAATTGCTGCGCGATTGATCCTGCCTAAAGCGCGTCGCGATCTTTCAGATTCGCTCCCTGCGCTTTAGGTTTTTGATCTTGCGCATGTCTTTGTCCCGAAACCGGTTCCCACTTTCGGGAGACATGCTTTGACGGAGCGGACGCGATTGTCTGAGAGATCGCAATTCCTCTGGCTGTTCTTCAGCCTTTCGGGGCGGCTGAGCCCGGCCGCCTATGCGCTGGCCGGGATCCTGCTGGTCCTTGTGCAGTTCTTTCCGTTCTACCAGTTCGCGCGGGTCGAGCTGAACACGACCGCCAGCCAGAACTGGGCCATGATATGCTGGGGCGTGCTGCTGATCTCGGCCTGGGCCACGTTCGCGGTGACGGCAAAGCGCTTTCATGATTTCGGCAAGCCGACCTATTTCGCGCTGATCTCGCTCGTCATCGGTCCGATCCTGCTCATCATCCTTTCCTGTTTCCGCAGCGATCCCGGACCGAACCGCTACGGCAGGCGCACCAACGCGCCCGGCGACAGCTGAGGCCGCCATGCGCTACCGAGCGCTCGAGCCGCAACTGATCATAGCGACGGCCGAAAGGCTGGAGGAGCGGATCGGCGAGCGTTTCCCGGAAGCGGGCCTGCGCGGCGTCGCCGCCGAGCTGGTGTCGCTGTCGCGCGACCTCGCCAAGGCGGCCAAGGAACTGGAGGCGCCGATCTGGTGGCTGCGCGGCGTCATCATCGCGGCCTTCATCGCCGGCGTGGCGGTGTTCCTGTTCGTCGGCACGATCCTGCCGCTCGACCGCATCTCGGGCGCCGACGATGCCGTGCAGTCGATGCAAGGCATCGAGGCTACCATCAACACCGTCATCCTGGCCGTGCTCGGCTTGCTGGCGCTGGTCCGCACCGAGG
>JAFKFE010000709.1 GCA_017308345.1 Alphaproteobacteria bacterium
AACAGGGTGAACGCGATGCCCGTGCCCTTGCCGAAGGCGCCCTCGACCAGGATGATTGCGGCGCGGAACGGATTTTCGCCAACCAGCATGACGACGAAGCCGGCGACGATGAAGGCAACCGACAGGTTGATCAGCGGGATCAGTCCATAGTCGGCCCAGGCCGGCAGCTTGGCGTAAGGCGTGCTCATTGCGCGGCCTCCTGGTGCTCGACGCCGGCCATCAGCAGGCCAAGCTCGCCTTCGGTGGCGTCCGGGCCGCGTTCGCCGACGACACGGCCGGCGAACATCACCAGGATGCGGTCGGAGAGCGAGCGGATCTCGTCGAGCTCGACCGACACCACCAGCACCGCCTTGCCCTGGTCGCGCATGGCGATCAGCCGCTTGTGGATGAATTCGATGGCGCCGACATCGACGCCGCGCGTCGGCTGGCCGACGATCAACACGCCAGGGTCCTGTTCCATTTCGCGCGCCAGCACGATCTTCTGCTGGTTGCCGCCGGAGAAATTGGCTGTCTTGAGACGCGGATTGGCGGGGCGGATGTCGTATTTCTCGATCTTGTCCTTGGCGTCGGCCATGATGGCATCGACGTCGAGGAACGGCCCCTTCAGGTAGCGCTCGTCGTCATGGTAGCCGAGGATCGAATTCTCGTTCTCCTCGAAGGCGAGCACCAGCCCGACATGGTGGCGGTCCTCCGGCACGTGGGCGAGCCCCCGGTCGCGCAACTCGCCGGGATCGGCCTTGCCGGTGAGATCGATCGGCTTGCCGTCGAGCATCACCTCGCCGGAAACCGCATGCCGGATGCCGGAGATCGCCTCCAGCAGTTCCGACTGGCCGTTGCCGGCGACGCCGGCGATACCGACGATCTCGCCGCCGCGCACGTCGAAGGAGACGTTGTCGACCATGGTGACGCCGCGCTGGTCCTTCACCGTCAGGTTCTTGACCGAAAGCTTGACGGCACCGGCCTGGGACTCGCCCTTCTCGACCCGCAGGAGAACGCGCCGGCCGACCATCAGCTCGGCCAGTTCGCCGACCGTGGTTTCCTTCGTCACCCGGGTCGCCACCATGGTCCCCTGTCGCATGACCGAGACGGTGTCGGTGATCGCCATGATCTCGCGCAGCTTGTGCGTGATGAGCACGATCGTTTTGCCCTGTTCCTTCAATTGCTTGAGGATGCGGAAAAGGTGGTCGGCCTCCGCTGGCGTCAAAACGCCCGTCGGCTCGTCGAGGATCAGGATCTCGGCGCCGCGATAGAGCGCCTTGAGGATTTCGACGCGCTGCTGCAGGCCGACCGGCAGTTCCTCGATGATGGCGTCGGGATCGACCTCGAGGCCGTATTCGCGCTCCAGCCGGTCGAGCTCCGAGCGCGCCTTGGCGATGCTGCTCTTCAGCAGCGCATCGTTCTCGGCCCCCAATATGATGTTCTCCAACACGGTGAAATTGTCGACCAGCATGAAATGCTGGTGCACCATGCCGATGCCGAGCGCGATGGCGTCGTTGGAGGTGTGGATCGAAGCAGGCTTGCCGCCGACGCGGATCTCGCCACTGTCGGCCTGGTAGAAGCCGTAGAGGATCGACATCAGCGTCGACTTGCCGGCGCCGTTCTCACCAACGATGCCGTGGATGGTGCCGCGCACGACTTCCAGGTTGATGTCGCGGTTGGCGCGGACCGCGCCAAAGCTCTTGTTGATGCCTACGAGCTCGATTGCGGCTTGCGCCATGCAGCCTGTCCCACTCAGTTTTTTATCGCTTGGTCAAAATGCCTAGCATGATGCCCAGCCCGTGCCAATCGGCCTTCACTCTCGACAAATCCCCGCGTCCTTGTCAATTTCGAACCTGGGCAGGTTCCGCAAAAGTGTCCCGCGGTTTTGCGATCAGGACCTACGAAAACCAACGGAGCACAGGCAGACAATCGTGGGGCATCCCAGGAATATCTGCCTGGGTGGGGGCTTCATATTCGCAAGGGTCGGTTTGCATGGCCATGCCTGACGATCGGCTGACGACGCTGGAAATCCGCGCCGCCGAGCAGGAAAAGACAATCGAGGAACTGTCCGGCCAGATAGCCGAGCAGACCGAACGCCACTTCCACCGAAACCGCCTGTTCGGGCTCCAGCCTGCCGCCGCCGAGCAGATCGCCGATCGAGCTGCCGAGGTCGCGCAGGATGGCGCCGAAGCGACCGACCGGTTCCTGGAGTTGGAGGAGCAGACCGCCCCCGACGTACCGGTGACCAAGCCGCCGCACTGGTGAGAGCATGGGGGGAAGGCGGCCATGTCCAGTGAAAGCGACCGCGTCGCCCGGGCCGGCGACTATGTCTTTGGCCTGATGAACGACAGGGAACGCGCCCGCGCCGAGCGCGACCTCGAGATCGATCCCGCCTTTCGCGACACGGTGCTGCGGCTCGCCGAGCGCTTGCGCGCGCTTGATTCCGCGACACCTGGAGGAGGCGGCAACCGCTGGGAACTGGTCACGCAACGCCTCGCCGAATTGCCACAGATGCAGGCGAGGCTCGCCGGTATTGCCGCGCCCGAGGCCGAACCGCCGCCGGTGATGATCCACCGGCTCGAGCGCAAGCCCTACGGCGTCGGCCTGCATTCGCTTGGCGGCAGGCTTGGTTTCGTCATCGCGCTTGCGCTGCTGGCTGCCTTTGCGCTCGGCTACATCGTCGGCACGCTATAGAGCAAATTCCAGCAAAAGTGCGCGCCGGTTTTCGTCCGCAATTGCGTCAAGGCAGCGATTTGGCCATCAGGAGCAACGGCCCGCCATCCTGCTCGAAAGTCTCGATTGCCGACCACCCAAGCGCTTCGTAGAACCCGCGCGCCTGCCATGTGTAGAGATAGAGCCTGCCGGCACCGACCGACGTGGCATGCGCCTCGACGGTGCGCACCAGCGCAGCGCCGATGCCGCTGCCTCGATGCGCTTCCTCCACGATCAACCCCGCCAGCCAGGGCGTCAGATCGTGCGGCGAGTCGATCTCGTCGCGGACGAGCAGGCAGCTCCCGACAGGCTGGCCCCGGTCGCGAGCGACGAAGGCCGCCTCGAACCCATCGCCGGCGATCAGTCCGCGCAGCCCGGCCATGTCCTCTTCGAGTGTCCGGGCGGTGCCTTCGAAGAAGGCCTCGATACGAAGCCGCGCGATCGCCTCGACCATCAGGGCGTGGCCGATCCCCCGCCCGCGCGCCGCCTCGGCCACGCCCATCGAGAAGACGGTCGCCTTGTGTCGCGATTTGACCCCCTCCTCGCGCAGCACCGTGACCATGCCGACGAGTTCCGGCGCGAATGCCCCCAGCGTGAACCCCACCCCCGGCTGGTTGTGGTCGCGCAGGCGCGCGATCGTCGCCGCCAGGGGCCGCGCGGCCGCCTC
>JAFKFE010000710.1:0-590 GCA_017308345.1 Alphaproteobacteria bacterium
GTGCCCTATCTGCTCAAGGAGCTCGCCTCGTCCTGGAAAGGCGCGCCCCTTACCAACTCCTGCTTCTACCTGAAGGACTTCGTCGCCGATTCCGACAGCGAGGCCGTGCGCCGCATCAAGGCGTCAGGCCTTGTGCTCGTCGGCAAATCCAACGCGCCCGAGAACGGCTGGTCGATCACCACGGAGCCGAAGCTCTACGGTTCTACGAAGAACCCGTGGAAGGAAGGCATCACGCCCGGCGGATCGAGCGGCGGCGCCGCCGCCGCGATTGCATCGGGCATGGTGCCGATCGCCGAAGCCAGCGACGGCGCCGGCTCGATCCGCGTGCCGGCTTCCTGCTGCGGCATCATCGGCCTGAAACCGTCGCGCGGCCGGGTCAGCCTCGCGCCCTTCGGCGACTATTGGTATGGCGGCGCCTATTTCCTCTGCTGCTCGCGCACGGTGCGCGACACCGCCGCCTATCTCGACGCGGTGGCCGGCACCCTGCCCGGCGACGCCTACACGCCGCCGGTGCCCGCGGACAGCTGGCTCGGCCTTTCCGCGCGGACGCCGAAGAAGCTGCGCATCGGCTTTACAGTCACGCCGCCTGA
>JAFKFE010000710.1:638-5418 GCA_017308345.1 Alphaproteobacteria bacterium
GCCTGACGGCGCCGCGATAGATCCTGAAGTCAAGGCCACGGTGCTTGCGACGGTGACCGCGCTGCAACGCCTCGGCCACGATGTCGATGAGCACGACATGCCGCTCGACGCCGATGCCGGGTGGAAGACCTACACCGACATGACCAATGTGCAGACGGCCGCCACCTTTGGCTTCCTCGAAACCCTGGTCGGCCGCCCCGTGACGCCGAACGATGTCGAGCCGGTGACCTGGGCGATCATCGAGCGCGGCCGAGCGACCGGCGGCATCAAGCATGTTTCCGATGTCGAGCAGTTGAGGCTCATCGGCCGCGACATCGTCGGCGACCTCAACCCCTACGACATCTTCATCACCCCGACACTGACGCAGCTGCCGCGCCCCTTCGGTTATTACGACATGTCGGAGACCGACCTCGACCGCTACAACGCCAAATGGGGCGACGCGGTCTTCAACTTCCCGTTCAACATCTCCGGCCTGCCGGCGATCTCGCTGCCGCTCGGCCAGTCGGCCGGCGGCGTGCCGATCGGCGTGCAGCTCGTCGGCCGCTACGGCGACGAGGCGACGGTGCTCGCGCTTTCCACGCAACTGGAACAGGAGATGCCCTGGAAGGACCGCCGGCCGGCGCTGTAGCTTTGCATCTGCGAGGGCGAAGTAACGCCTGCCCTCCGAGCGGCATGCCGGCCCTCTATGTTTGCGGCCCGGCAAACATATGACTCTCTTATTTCTTTCCGTTTTTGCCCGTCTCGAATTCAAATGCGGCGGCTTCTAACTTTCGGCGGAGATGACCGAGAGGAAGGAAGTCCGCGATGTACCGCACCACGGGACTTTATGTACCCACCCATCGTCCGCTGCCGCTGTCGCAAATCGAACACATCAGAAGCGTGGCGGACAAGAACAGCGAGGCGGCCGAAAGCCATCCGCTGATCAGCCAGACGGAACTGATGGTGTTCGTAAGGATGTTCCTGGTTGCCGGCGTGACTATTGCCGCCGTAGCCGTCGCAGCCTCGCTTTCCTGATCCCTCGATAACCTGAACCCGGCGATCCAACGATCGCCATGGAGACCAACATGCCCAGTTCCCCTTATCCTCCCGCTGAAACCGCGCTTCCCCGTTTCGTGGTGGGTCGCGACGGCGAGGGCCGTTGGATTGCCCGCGACGAGGATGGCCATACTGGCGGCGTCTTCGCCGACAAGGCTTCCGCCATCCACTTTGCCTGCATGGAGAGTGGCCATCGCGGCGGCGCCGTGCGTATCGCGACCACTCGCCTGTTGCTCTTCAGTTGATCTTTCCCGATCTGTTCTGCGCGGTTGATCCGCAAGCGGTTTCGGCCATGGGTGAAGATTCCGACCTGCCCGTCCTCATCGAGCGCATTGGCTGCCTCGGCAGATTGCCCGAACATCTTTTGTGGGAAGCCGCAAAGGTCATGACGCTCGACAGGTCATCGTCGCCGGGCCGGCGATTTGCCCGTCTGGCCGAGGCCGGCGCCATGTCGGCCTGCGGCCATGCCGATCGATCGCAAGCATTGCGATGCGCGGCAGGCGCTGGATTTGCGTCATCGGCCGCCAGCCGCCAACCGGTTGCGGGACAGTCCGGTCATATCGGGCGATCCATGTCGATCCGGCTGCGGCCGTGCTAATGGCGTTGCTGTCCTCCCATCTGGATAGCCCGCGCGCGACCGGCGTCGCGAATGCCGCGGCGCCGGAAATGCAACGAGAGTTTGAACATCATGACATTTGACCAGACCAGGGCGCGCCTCAACGGCGCCATCACGGCGCTGCCGACCCCCTTCAAGGACGGCGAAGTGGATCTGAAGGGCCTGGAGCGGCTCGTTCGTCGGCAGATCGAGCAGGGCATAAACGGGCTGGTGCCGTGCGGCACCACGGGCGAGGCGCCGACCCTGTCGTGGGAGGAACGCCTCGACATCATCGCGCTGTGCGTCAAGGTCGCCGGCGGCAGGATTCCAATCATTGCCGGCACCGGCACCAACAACACCGAGACGACGATCGCCTTTTCCTCAGCCGCCGAGGCTTTCGGCGCGGATGCGGCCCTTGTCGTCACGCCCTATTACAACAGGCCGAGCCAGGAAGGCATCGTCCGGCATTTCGAGGCCGTCGCCCGCAAGGTTAGGATTCCGATCATTGTCTACAACGTCCCCGCGCGCACTGGCGTTGATCTGACCCTGCGAACCCTGGAGTGGCTGGCGCAGATCCCGGCCATCGTCGGCATCAAGGACGCCACCGGCGATCTCGCCCGCCAGTCCTCGCTGCCGGCGGTTCTGCGCCGCCGCTTCATCTGCCTGTCCGGTCACGACTCGACATCGTTCGGCTTCAACACGATGGGCGGACGCGGAACGATTTCCGTCGCCTCCAACATCGCCCCTCGCCTCTGCGTGGATATGCATGATGCCTTGCGGCGCGACGACATCCACACGGCAAGGGCGATCCATCACCGTCTGCGGCCGCTGATCGCCGCGCTTGAGCTGGAAAGCAATCCGGTCGCCGTGAAATATGCCCTGCATGTGGCGCTGGGGCTCAGTCCGGATGTCCGCTTGCCGCTGGTCCCGGCGGAGGCCGAAACGGCGAAGGCAATTCGCGACGCGCTCGCCGTTCTCGACGACACCGGCAACGACGTTCCGCGACGGGCGGCCGCGGTCTAGACCTTGCCCTCGAGGGCGTAGACGAGGCCCGGCTGCACGATCCACTCGCCCGGCCGCAGCGCCTCGACGTCATAGCGCCCGTCGATACCGCGCGATGCCACACCGACATAGCGGTAGCTGGACCCTTGGCCGTCGACCACTGCCTCGGAGATCGGATGATCGGCCAGACGACCGATGACGGCTCCCTTGTTCGTGAGATTGGCAAGAATGAAGTGTTCGATGGGGATGTTCCGACCGAACCTGGGAGCAAGTCTGAGGGGTGCGAAGTGCATGTTGAGCTCGATTCATGCCCGCCGAAATCACGTCGGGCCTTGCAACGACGCAATTACATAGACGTGCGCTCCATATGAATTCGAGAGGAGATTCCGGACCGGTTTATATATGCGCCTTTATCCGCCGCGCCGGCCGGCCGCCGCGCGGATACCTGCTTCGGGCCGCCTGGCAGGTATCCTTGGCCGCCGCCGGCGGCACGTCAAAATCTTTATAAAATTCCTATTTCTTTTCGCGTCGTCCCGTCTCGAACCTTTATGGCGATCGGGTCCATATTTCACGCCAATCAGAAGTTTGAACACCGTCGCCGCCCTGGCGGCGTGTGTCTTTGTGCGATTTCGGGCTTACGGCCTTGAAAAAATCGGAAACAAGGAGCGCGGTTATGGACATTATTGTTATCGGGATAGGAGTTTTACTCTTCGCTATGTCCCTGGCGTACGTGAAAGTCTGCGACAGAATCTGAATAAAAGGAAAAGAATAATGGTCCTCGACTATTTCCTGGGCGGCGCAGTGACATTGTTCTTGCTCGCCTACCTGACCTACGCCCTCATTCGCCCGGAACGTTTCTGATCGCTACTGGCGCCCGGCACGGAAAGCTATTCCCATGACAATCAACGGATGGATACAGATCCTTCTCTATTGCGTGATCGTCCTTTTGCTCGTGAAGCCGCTCGGTGGCTACATGTACCGCGTCTTCAGCGGCGATCGCACCTTCCTCTCTCCGATCCTCGGGTCCGTCGAGCGGGCCCTCTACCGCGTATCGGGAACCAGTGAGAACGAGGAGCAGCACTGGACCGCTTACGCGGCCGGCATCATGTTCTTCAGCCTAGCCAGCTTCCTCGCGGTCTATTTCCTGCAACGGCTGCAGGGCGCGCTGCCCTACAATCCGGCCGGGATGTCGGCTGTGGAGCAGGGGCTTGCCTTCAACACCGCCGTCTCCTTCATCACCAACACCAACTGGCAGAACTACGGCGGCGAGAGCACGATGTCCTATCTCGTGCAGATGGCCGCCCTGACGGTCCAGAACTTCATGTCCGCCGCGGTCGGCATCGCCATCGCGGTGGCGCTGATCCGCGGCTTCGCCCGCGCCTCCGGCAAGTCGATCGGCAATTTCTGGGTCGATCTGACCCGTTGCACGCTCTATGTGCTCCTGCCGCTCTGCGTCGTGCTGACGCTTGTCTATGTCTGGCTCGGCATGCCGCAGACGCTTGGGCCTTACGTCGATGCCACAACGCTCGAGGGCGCCAAGCAGACCATCGCGCTGGGGCCTGTCGCCTCGCAGGTCGCCATCAAGATGCTCGGCACCAATGGCGGCGGCTTCTTCAACGCCAATGCCGCGCATCCCTTCGAGAATCCGAATGCGATTTCCAACCTGATCCAGATGGTGTCGATCTTCGCCCTGGGTGCCGCGCTCACCAACGTCTTCGGCCGCATGGTCGGCAATCAGCGTCAGGGTTGGGCGATCCTCGCCTCGATGGGCGTGCTGTTCGTCGCCGGCGTCGCCATCTGCTACTGGGCCGAAGCCTCCGGCAATCCGCTGGTGCACGCGCTCGGCATCGACGGCGGCAACATGGAGGGCAAGGAAACCCGTTTCGGCATCGCCGCATCGGCGCTGTTTGCGGTCATCACCACCGCCGCCTCCTGCGGCGCCGTCAATGCCATGCATGACAGCTTCACCGCGCTTGGCGGCATGATCCCGCTCATCAACATGCAGCTCGGCGAGGTCATCATCGGCGGCGTCGGCGCGGGCTTCTACGGCATCCTGATGTTCATCGTCGTAGCCGTCTTCGTCGCCGGCCTGATGGTCGGCCGCACGCCGGAATATCTCGGCAAGAAGATCGAAGCCAAGGAAGTCAA
>JAFKFE010000711.1 GCA_017308345.1 Alphaproteobacteria bacterium
AAGAAGTTTGCGGCCAGGAACAGGCCGGCAGGCGACTGGTCCATGTAGAGCAGCAGCTCGCCCGCCCAGCGCGACCAGAACAGCATCGCAAGGCCGATGCGGATCAACGCGGACGAACGCGACGAGCCTTCCGTGTCGACCGCCCAGCCGGCGAGGCGCGCGGCAATGGCGTGCACCAGGCGCCAGTTCGGCCAGCCGGCGGCGTCAGCCGTTGCAGGCATTTTCGGCATCGGTGTGGATGACCTCCCAGCCGCCGCGCGTCGCCTGCCGCGCGCGGACGCGGATGTCGGCGCCCTGCCCGGCGGCCTTGCAGAGCCGCCCGATGACCGAAGCCAGTTCCTCGCGGCTTCCAATCCACTTCAGCCTGCCGTCGCGGGAAGCGCCGAGCATCTCGAACCGGTCGAGCGGGACCAACGCGCCGTCGGGCCGGCGGATTTGAAAGGAAACGTCGATCACGCCCAGCCCGATCGCGCTGAACATGGTCCAGGAACGCAGCAAGGCCATTCGCACCCCGAAGACCTGCTCCGCGACCGGACCGGCGATCATGAAGCCGGCGATGGCGATGAATGCGAGAAGCCGCAGGCGTCCCGCAGAGAGCCGTCCGGCAGGCTCAGCGCCTGTTCCAATTGAGACGATGTCCGCCACCCGCGCACCCCCGTCCCGACTATAGACCGGTTCAACGCCGTTCCTCGACCATCCCAGAAAAAGTCAGGGCTTGATGGCGATGCGTGAGATCAAAGCGGGGTATCACTTGCCGGGGACAATTATCGTATATACGAAAATATTGCGATCCGCAGGATTTTGGTATATACGATAATTGGCGAGACAGGCAGGGCCGATGCGGTTCGAATGGGACGCTGCGAAGGCTAGGATCAACAAGGCCAAGCACGGCGTCGATTTCGCGCTCGCGCCGGGATTCGATTTCGCGAACGCCGTTGTCTTCATCGACGACAGCGAGGCCTACGGCGAGGAACGCCTGGTCGCCACCGGCATCATCGGCCTGTCCGTCCATGTGATGGTTTATGTCGAGCGCGACGAAACGATCCGCGTCATCTCACTGCGCAAAGCCACAAAGAAGGAGATCGCGAACTATGTCGAAAGCCTCTAGCCGCCCCCGCGCTACGATTGTACGCCGCGAGGCTACTCCGCCCACGCGCACCAGCGAAGAGGCCCGCGCCATGGCCCGGGCCGCGCTTGCGCGTATGTCCGACGAAGAGGATGCGGCGATTATGGCTGCCGCTCTTGCCGACCCGGACGCCCAGCCACTCGAGCTCCTGAACCTGCGCCGCAAACCCGGCCGGCCGCGTGCCGAAGTCAAGAAAATAGCCGTCTCGCTGAAGCTGGATCCAGACGTGGTTGGCGCCTATCGGGCGCAAGGCCCTGGCTGGCAGACGCGGATGAACGACGACTTGCGCAAGGCGGCGAAGCTGAAGCACTCCCTTCGCTGAACTACGATCGGGTCCGGTCAGGGGACCGTCGAGCCGGACCACCCTCATCAGCCGGCTCGGGCGCCAGCGCCGCCTCTTCCTTCTCGGCGTCGGCTTTGCGCTTCGGGCATTCCTCGAAATCATGGTCGCGGCCGCCGCAATAGGAGCAGCATTTCGCCGGTGTATCGGTGTTGAACATCGAGGCCATTCCCAAGAATGCACGAAAAGCTTTCCGGTTGCAGCAGTCGCGTGAAGACGCTGCAATCGCCGTTCAGCCCTCTGCCCCGATGTCGCAGCAGCAGGAGCTCGCCGCTTGCGCGGCGGGCTCCCGGTCAGTCACCGCTCACGCATGCGCGTGCGGGTGGCGGAAGTCCCAGACGGCCCAGGCCGACGCCACGACCACGAGCAGGCCGAGAACGACATGCGTGGTCATCGTGTTCCAATCGGCCGCGAAGCCCAGTAGCCAGGGCGACACGATCAGCCAGAGCCCGAGGACGAGATTCACCCATTCCTCCCACTCGGCGAACATTGAAAGCGTCGCAAGCGCCAGCGCGCCGAGCAGAACGCCGACGATCCAGGCGTTCCACGCGGGCACCATTGCCGCGGCGAATCCGATGATCCAGGGAGAGATGAACAGGCAGATCGCGAGGACGAGAGTGACCCAGTCCTTGCTCTTCCTTTCTTCCATCAGTTTGCTTGCCATGACAACCTCCATCGATGAAGCTTGACCAAAGCAACTGCAGTCGCGTGGTATGCACGCTTAGTCATTGATGTAATTACGCTTCCATTGCGCTGCAAGGCGGCGTGCGGAGGGCGCCGGTTGCGCGCTCCGCGGCGGCTGCCTACGTGCAAGGCATGGGAAAGCTCCCCGCGCTCTTCGTGCTGGCGATCATGCTGGTGGTCGTCGAGATCAAAGGCTTGTTTTGGGTGCTGGCGATCGTCGAGATCGCAAGCCTGTTTTGGGACTACCGCGAGACGGCTTCGGTCGCCCGCAAACGCGCAAGCGGCGCGCCGCCGCCGATGCTGGACGAGCCCGGCGGCGCGCCGACATATGTCGCGCCGAGCGAGAACGGGACGAGCCGACCGCTCCCGTACCCGCGCAGCGCCCCGCGGGCGGAATAGAAGAGCAGCACCACGAGGGCGAGGGCCAGCGGGGCGTAGAGCACGTAGGCGATCATGCCGCGTCGTCAGTCTTTTGTTCGGGCGCAGCCGGAACCCGCTCCCACCAGTCGTGTGAACAGGACCGGCAGCGGTACTTCGTTTCGACGAACTTGCCCCCGTCCTCCTCGACCGTCTTCCTGGCTCGGAACAGGTATCCTTTGTGCCCGCACTTCGGACAGCAGCGGTCGGGGCGAACGTACATCCAGCCAGCTCCACGGACCTGGGGCAATCGACCTGGGAATATCGGCGGGCTGGGTAAGCAGCTTGAGCGGCCGAAAGGGGGCTATTCGTTGTCGGAGCCGAGGTCGGACTCCATCTCGGTGCAGCTGATGACGTTGGCATTGTCGTTGAAGTAGAGCAGCACCTCGGTACCGTCGGCATCCCGGCCCGAGTACATCCCGCCCTTGTCCTTCTTGAACACGACCCGGGCGGCCCGAGTGAAGGCCGGAACGTGTTGCACCGACGGGCTCAGCTCCGCCTTCGGGTGCTTGGTCCACAACTCCGCCACCGCTTCCACGAACGTCATCGCCCACCGCCTCCGAAGACATGGAAACGGAAGGGGATATGCGGCGGTGAACCGGCCGTCAACCATTCACGCCGGGACGGCCTTGGCCGCCCCGCGCGGGACGAAGTCGCCGGAGGTGCCACGGGCCAGCTTCTCCGCCTCGGCCTCGTTCGTGATGCCGCCTCGGATGAGGCGGTTGACGCCGGGCGCGGCGGCCTCCATCGCGTCCCACTCGGCCTGCTCGCAGATCGCGTTCG
>JAFKFE010000001.1 GCA_017308345.1 Alphaproteobacteria bacterium
CAAGGACAACCTCGCCGCGGCCAGCCTGTCGCTCACCGAAGAAGAGCGGCAGCGCCTCGATGCCGTCAGCCGGCCGCCGGTGCTTTACCCCTACTGGCACCAGCAGTTCACCGCCAGGGATCGTTTCGGGCCGGCCGATCGGGTGCTCGACCGCTCCCACGCATGATGCCTGTCAGCCGGCTATGAAGCGCCAGACTTCCGCGTCGGGCTCGACCTGCCCGCTCAGCACGAAATATTTATAGAGGACGAGCAGCGAGATCGCCTGCTCGTCCGGCTCATTATCGAATTCGCGGCAATAGGCGTTGGCGGCGGCGGTTATCCTTTCCGCTTCGGCCGGGTGTTTCTCGAAATAGGCCACCTTGTCGACCAGGTCGGAGAAATCCTGCTCCAGCGGCACGTAGTGGACATTGGGCTTGACCTTGGCTTCGGCGAACCAGGTTTCGTAGGTCGGTTCAGGCATCAGGCAGAGCGAATTGGAATTCATGATCCATTTCAGGTTCGTCGCGACGTCATTGCCCTCGAGCGAAACGATGTAGCGATAGCGCCGCTGCTGCTCGATGTTCAGGAACGGCTTGCGGTATCCATCCGGCGCATCGGCCTTATGGGAGCCCGCGTCGCAGATCGGCAGGTTGGCGGCCTTTTCCACGAAGCGGGTGCGAAGCGGATTGTTGAGATGGCCGCGCCAGACCACCATCGGCCGCTTGGCGGCGAAGGGCACGCTGTCGGGCGGCATGTAGAAGTGGCGGAACTTGTTCAGCTTCATCAGCACGCCGTTCGCGTTGTCGTCGCCGATGGGCCGGTCCTTGACGATCCTCGGAACCTCCGGAACGCCGACGACGTCGCCGAACTCGAAATCGATCCGCAGGCCGGGATCGAAGTAGCGGGCGAATTCCTTGAGGTCGTAATAGTACATGCTGGAAGACGTCGGCAGCTTGCCGACGGCCGCGGCGTCCGGACTGGGCGCGAACGGCCGTTCCAGCTTGTTGTAGTAGTTCAGCCGTTCGCGAACCGTCTTGCCTGAAAGCCTGGCCTGCTCGAGCCGGCCGGCCAGGCGGTCGCGGAACAGGGACTGCGGAGCGCGATCACGCGCGAAATTGCGCGCATAGTAAAACAGCTTCGAGGCGGTTCGGGAGAGTGTGGCCATGCGTCCGAGAATTCAGCAAGGTGGTCAGTGGTAGTCGGCCTTCATCCCCCTGACCTCCTACAGCATTCTCCCGGCCATGTTGCAAGCCCGCTGGTGCTGTCGACGTTGCATGTATGTTCAGCCTCAAGCCGCGACCACGGCAAATCCGCGTGCGCGCAAACCGCGCCGGTCGTCATGCAGCGAAGTGACCAGCCGATCGCGGCTGCCGGCGATGTGAGCGGAAAGCAGCCGCGCCGCCTCATCGGCATCGCCGGCCCCGACAGCGGCAAGGATGGCGCGGTGTTCGGCCCAGGCGCGGCCGAGCGCCTTCTCATCGCGCACTTCCAGCCAGCGCGCTCGCGACAGCCTGGTCATCGCGTCGCGAACGGCCCTGAGCAGAAACTCGTTGCCGGAAAGCCTCGCCAGTTCGATGTGGAAATCCATGCCGACGCGATGCCACTCCTCGCGCGGTGTCCCGGCATCGCAGGAATCGAGCATCGCCGCGATCACGTCGATCCCGCCGCGATCTTCGAGCGCCGCCGTCAGGCGAACCGCCGCGACCTCCACCGCCTCACGGTAGACCGCGATCTGCCCGAGTTCGGCAAGGTTGATCGGCGCCACAGTCCAGCCACGGCCGTCGCGGCCGACCAGCCCCTCCGTCTCCAGGCGCAGCAGCGCCGCCCGCACCGGTGTGCGCGAGGCGCCGAAACGGCTCTCGATCCAGCGCTCGGTCAGCCGCTCGCCCGGCCCGATCTCCAGGCCGAGGATCATCTCGCGAAGCTGCCTTTCGACATTTTGCATCTGTGACATTTGTCGTCCCGTTTTCCAAAGCCGCCTCAAGCCGCATTGACAGCGGCAAGCATCAGGTCCATGACGGATACCGCTTTGGTATCCCAAATTGGTATCCGCAACAACCCCGGCATTGGCACACCCGACATGACGCCGAAAGAATCCGAACAGAGCGGCTTCAACATCCATTGGCGGCGCAACCTTGCCGTCTGCTTCGCCGGCTCGTTCAGCACGCTTGTCGCCATGACGCTGCTGTTGCCGTTCCTGCCGCTTTACGTCGAACAGCTGGGCGCCGAGGGCCACGCGGCGATCGTGCAGTGGTCCGGCATCGCCTATGGCGCGTGCTTCTTCGCGGCCGCGCTGGTCGCGCCCCTGTGGGGCCGGCTCGGCGACCGCTACGGCCGCAAGCTGATGCTGGTGCGCGCGTCTTTCGGCATGGCGATCTGCATGTCGCTGACCGGCATGGTCCAGAGCGTCTGGCAGCTGGTGCTGCTGCGGCTGCTGATCGGCTTTGCCGGCGGCTATTCGTCGGGCTCCACGATCCTGGTGGCGATGCAGACGCCGAAGGAGCGCTCCGGCTGGGCGCTGGGCGTGCTGGCGGCGGGCATCACAGCCGGCTCGCTGGTCGGACCGCTGCTCGGCGGCCTGTTGCCGCCGCTGATCGGCATCCGCGCGACTTTCCTGATGTCGGGCGGCGTGATCTTCCTGGCCTTCCTGGCGACGACTTTCCTGATCAAGGAGAATCCGCCGGCGCCCAAGCCGGTCTCGGCGACGAAGCACAAAAGCGGCTGGTCGCAGATACCCGACAAGCGGCCGGTCGTCGCCATGCTGACCACGGGCATGCTGCTCGCCTTCGCCACCATGTCGATCGAGCCGATCATCACCGTCTATGTGCAGCAGTTCGTCGAGGACCAGGGCAAGGTGACCATGGTCGCCGGCGTCGTCATGTCGGCGGCCGCGCTCGGCACCATCCTGTCCTCGTCCTGGCTGGGCAAGCTTGCCGACCGCGTCGGCCACTGGAACGTCGTGGTCGGCGCGCTTGCCGTCTCGGCGCTGCTGCTCGTTCCCCAGGCATTCGTCACCAATGGCTGGCAGTTGATCGGCCTGCGCTTCCTGATGGGCCTGGCGCTGGGCGGTCTCCTGCCCTGTATCACCAGCGTCATCCGCCACAACATCCCGGATGGCGTCGGCGGCAATGTGCTTGGCCTGGCGATCTCGGCGCAATATGTCGGCCAGGTCGCGGGGCCGCTGGCGGGCGGATTCGTCGGCGGCCATTTCGGCATGCGCTCGGTATTCCTGGGCACTTCGGTGCTGATGGCGCTGGGTGCCGCCTATAACTGGATTGTCCAGTCGCGGCGGACACGGCATATGCTGCTGGAGGCTGGCGAGTCCTGATCGGTCGCGCCGGCCAGCCAACAGGGAGCATCCGAAAT
>JAFKFE010000002.1 GCA_017308345.1 Alphaproteobacteria bacterium
GGAAATGCTCCAAGCGATCTACGGGATTTGCCTTTGTCCGAGAGGTTCGCTAGAGCGTTTCACCCTTTCAAGATAACAGCGAACCGCTCTATCATTTTGTCTTTGCTCAATTCCGGATGGAAAACCGCTCACACTTTTCCTGGAATTGCTCTAGAAGCCTGCCATGACCGAACGCACCGCCCTTTACGCCGGCTCCTTCGACCCGCTGACCAACGGCCATCTTGACGTGCTCAAGGCGTCGCTGGCGGTGGCCGACACCGTCTATGCGGCGATCGGCATCCATCCGGGCAAAAAGCCGTTGTTCTCCTTCGAGGAGCGGGTGAAGCTGATCGAAGCCGCCGCCAAGGCCGAGTTCGGCAAGGACGCCGGCCGCATCAAGGTCGTTGCCTTCGACGGGCTGGTCATTGACGCGGCCCGCGAGCAGGGCGCCTCGATCATGATCCGCGGTCTTCGCGACGGCACCGACCTCGATTACGAAATGCAGATGGCCGGGATGAACGAGACGATGGCGCCGGAATTGCAGACGGTTTTTCTGCCCGCCAGCCCTTCGGTGCGCACCATTACCGCCACACTTGTGCGCCAGATTGCGTCGATGGGCGGCGACATCCGCCCATTCGTGCCGGCGGCCGTTGCCGGCGCGCTCACCGCCAAGTTCACCAAATAGGCTTTCCCGGAGATATCCATGCAGCTGAAGAAGCTCGCTTCGTTCCTTGTCGTGCTTGCCGGCCTTTTAGCGGCATCGCTTTTCTCGACATCCGGGCCGGCTGTCGCGGCCGACAAGGAAAACACCATGATCATCACGCTGAAGGATGGCGATGTCACCATCGCGTTGCGTCCCGATCTGGCGCCCAAGCATGTCGCGCAGATCAAGAAGCTGGTGCGTGACGGCGCCTATGACAATGTCGCCTTCCACCGCGTCATCGACGGCTTCATGGCCCAGACCGGCGACGTCAAATTCGGCAACATGAAGAAGGGTTTCAATCCGGAAGCCGTCGGCACCGGCGGCTCCGATCTTCCCGACCTGCCGGCAGAGTTCTCGCAGACCGAGCAGTTCACGCGCGGCGTGGTCGGCATGGCCCGCTCGCAGGATCCGAATTCGGCCAACTCGCAGTTCTTCATCATGTTCGCGCCGGCGCCGAACCTCGACGGCCAGTACACCATCGTCGGCAAGGTCGTCAGCGGCATGGACCTCGTCGACAAGATCAAGAAGGGCGACGAGGCCGACAACGGCTCGGTCGCCGACCCCGACCGCATGATCAAGGTTCGCATCGCCGCCGACGGCAAGTAACTCCCTCAATTTTCAAAAGGATTTTCTGACATGGCTGAGATCAAGGACCGCGAGAACGCGCTCATCATGGAAACGACCAAGGGCAAGGTCGTCATCGAGATGTACCCCGAACTGGCGCCCGGCCACGTCGCCCGTATCAAGGAGCTGGCGCGCGAAGGCGCTTATGACGGCGTGGTGTTTCACCGCGTCATCGACGGCTTCATGGCGCAGACCGGCGACGTCAAGTTCGGCAATTCGAGCAAGCCCACCTTTGCTCCGTCCCGCGCGGGCATGGGCGGGTCCGACAAGCCGGACCTGAAGGCTGAGTTCTCCAACGCCAATCACGGCCGCGGCGCCTGCTCGATGGCACGCGCCCAGAACCCGAACTCGGCGAACTCGCAGTTCTTCATCTGCTTCGACGATGCTGCCTTCCTCAACCGTCAGTACACGGTGTGGGGCCAGGTCATCGAAGGCATGGAGAATGTCGACAAGATCAAGCGCGGCGAGCCGGTGGTGGACCCCGACAAGATCGTGTCGCTGAAGGTCGCGGCCGACGTCAAGTAAGGGCACAACGATGATGGGCGCAGTCTGGTCCCTGCTCGGCATCCTGTCCGGCGCCTTCATCGCCATCCAGGCGCCTATCAACTCGCAACTGGCGCGCGGCCTCGGCCTTCCCGTGGCCGCCGCGGCGTTCTCTTTCCTGTCGGGCGCCATCGTCCTCGGCATCATCGCCTTCGCGGTGGTGAGGCTGCAGGGTATCTCGCTCGACTGGAAGGCGCCCGCGCCCTGGCTGTTCATTGCCGGCGGCATGCTCGGCGGCTTCTATGTGACGCTCTCAACCATTCTCACGCCGCGCATCGGCGCCGCGGCGCTCATGGCCTTCCTGGTCGCCGGGCAACTGCTCGCCGGCATGCTCATCGACCGCGCCGGCTTCCTCGGCGTGGCGGTGCGCGAAATCTCGCTCGGCCGCGTCGCCGGCGCTGTGCTTTTGCTCGCCGGGGCGCTGCTCATCCGGCTCTTCTGATGCGCGTCGACCTGTTCGACTTCGACCTGCCGGAGGAGCGCATCGCGCTTCGCCCGGCGGAGCCGCGCGACAGCGCCAGGCTGCTGGTCGTCAAGCCGGGTGAAATGCTGCAGGACCGCATTGTCAGCGATCTGCCGTCACTGCTGCGCGAAGGCGACGTGCTGGTGTTCAACGACACCAAGGTCATCCCGGCGCAGCTCAAAGGGACGCGCAAGCGCGGCGAGGCGGTGGCGCAGGTCGAGGCGACGCTGCATATGCGGGTGGCGCCGGACCGCTGGCAGGCCTTCATGCGGCCGGGCAAGCGCATCGCCGCCGGCGACCGCATCCATTTCGGCCATGACGGCAATTCCTGCTTCCTCGGCCAGCTCGACGCGACGGTGATCGAGAAGGGCGAGGCGGGCGAGGCGCTGCTCGGCTTCGACCTCTCCGGCCCGTTGCTCGACGAGGCGCTGCACGCCGTCGGCCACATCCCGCTGCCGCCCTATATCGCCTCGAAGCGCGACGACGACGAGCGCGACCGCGCCGACTACCAGACCATCTACGCCAGGGAAGAGGGCGCGGTCGCTGCCCCCACCGCCGGCCTGCATTTCACGCCGGCGCTGTTCGCGGCGCTCGACGCCAGGGGTGTCGATCGCCGTTTCGTCACGCTGCATGTCGGCGCAGGCACCTTCCTGCCGGTGAAGGCCGACGACACGGCCGATCACAAGATGCATGCCGAGACCGGCTCGGTCAGCCCGGAGACGGCGGCGGCGCTCAACGCGGCCAGGGCGCGGGGAGGGCGGATCGTCTGCGTCGGCACGACATCGTTGCGGCTTCTGGAAAGTGCCGCGCGCGACGACGGCGGGATCGAGCCCTGGTCCGGCCCCACCGACATCTTCATCACGCCCGGCTATCGCTTCCGCACGGCCGATATGCTGGTGACCAACTTCCATCTGCCGCGCTCGACGCTTTTCATGCTGGTCTCGGCCTTCAGCGGGCTTGAGACCTTGCGTGCGGCCTATGCGCATGCGGTCGAGAGCCGCTACAGGTTCTACTCCTACGGGGACGCCAGCC
>JAFKFE010000003.1 GCA_017308345.1 Alphaproteobacteria bacterium
CGATCGGGGTGGGGATCATCGCCAGTGCCGGCCTGCTGACGGTATTGCGCGAGCGCATACGCCGGGTCAAACCCGCAAACCCGCCCGGCATACGCTGAGGAACGCGGAGCTTTCGCTTACTGCCGCATCTTCTCGAGCGCCGCGGAAAACACATCCTCGGCGCCGATCTTGCCCGGCTTCAGGAACAGCGAAATACGCCTGTCGTCCCGCGAGATGCAGGACCCGGCGCCGAGTTCGTCGAAGGCAAGCACCTGCATGCTTTGAATGCCCAGCGCCTGGACGATCGCGCCGGAGGATTCGCCTCCCGACACGACGAACTTGCGGACGCCTTTCTCCGCCAGCCCCCTGGCGATGCCGGCCAGGATCGCTTCCGCCTTGCGCGCCGCCCCCATCACGCCGAACATCGACTGCGCCCGCGCGACGGCATCCGGGTCGCCGGCGACCGAGAATCCGATCGCTAGCCCCGCATCGAGCCGCGTCCGCGCCCACTCCAGGGCTCTGTCCGTCAGGGCATCGGCTTCCGCTTCGCGGATGTCGATGTCGAGAACCGGGTTGGAACGCGCGAAATGATCGCGCTGCCTCAGCGTGACTTCGCTGCAGCTTCCCACCAGGACGGCCTCCCCACCCTGCCCGCGAACCGGCCTCGGCCGGTCTTGCGGAGCGCGCCGGTCCTTTTCCCACCGCGAAGCCAGTTCGATCGCCAGGGCATCGGCGCCGGTGGTGACGCGGTCGCCCGCGAAGATCGCCGCGCTAAGCGCCACGTCGTCATTGTCGACGCAATCCATGAGGAAGTAGCGCACGCCCCTGTCCTGCTGGTCCCGCACATAGTCATGCGCGAACGTCGAGCCGCGGTGCAGGACGCGATGCGGCAGCAGTCCGACCTTCTCGGCCGTCTGGCGCTGCAGCACCCTTGCCATGTCCGGGTCGTTCATCGGGGTGATCGGATCGAAGCGTTTGATCGATTCCGAGATCAGGCGATCCTTGTAGAACATGTAGCCTTCATGCACGTAGGTGCGAAGGTCGGGATAGCCGGGACCGAAGACCAGGCGCGGCTGGTCGTATTTCCTGACCAGGAAGTCGGCGCACGGACCGATATTGCCTTCGTCGGTGGAGTCGAAGGTGGAGCAGTATTTGTAGAAAACATGCTCCGTGCCGATGGCATCGAGCGAGGCCGTCAAGGCATCCAGCGTGGCCACGGCTTCGGCCGGCGGCATGAAGCGCAGGCGCGTGGCGACCACCACGACGCCCTGGTCGCCAATGGATGGCAGGATGCCGGGATCGCAGACATAGAGGGCGGGAATGCCGATCCTCTCGAGATTGCTCGCAACGAACAGCCCGCCGGTGAAATCGTCGGCAATGACCGCGAACCTGACACTCATGCGACCGATGCCCCTCCCCGAGCCTCGTCAATGACTTCTCCGCCCGCCGCCGGATCGCTCCGGCTCGAGACGCCCGTAGCCGATGCCGTCACTCGACCTGCAGGTGCGTGACGAATTTGGTGTTCAGGTAAGGCTCCAGCGCATCGGCGCCGCCTTCGGTGCCGTAGCCGGAATCGTTGATGCCACCGAACGGAACCTCCGGCAGCGCCAGGCCGAGATGGTTGATCGAGAGCATGCCCGAGCGAACCCGGCTGCTCATCCTGGCGGCATTGTCGGCCGAACGCGTGAAGGCATAGGCCGCCAGTCCGTAACTGAGCCGGTTGGCTTCCTCGATCGCCTCGTCGAGACCAGCGACCGGAACCATCAAGGCAACGGGCCCGAACGGCTCCTCGTTCATGATCCGGGCGGTTTTCGGAACCCGCGAAAGAACGGTCGGCTCGAAGAAATAGCCGGCATTGCCCATGCGCTTGCCGCCGGTCATCACCTCGGCGCCGGCCTGCACGGCCTCCTGCACGAGAGCGCCCACGGCCTCGACGCGCCGCTCGCTGACCAGCGGGCCCATCGTCGTGCCTTCGGCAAGTCCGTCGCCGACCTTGATCGCCTTGGCCGCCGTCGTGAAGACCTCGACGAACTCGTCGTAGACGCCCTGGTCGACGAGGAAGCGCGTCGGCGACACGCAAACCTGGCCGGCATTGCGGAACTTGGATCCGGCCATGACCTTGGCGGCACGCTGGACATCGGCATCCGGCAGGACGATGACCGGCGAATGGCCGCCAAGTTCCATCGTGGAGCGCTTCATATGCTGCCCCGCGAGCGAAGCCAGCTGCTTGCCGACGGCGGTCGAGCCGGTGAACGAGATCTTCTTGATGACCGGATGCGGAATGAGATAAGCGGAAATCTCGGCCGGAACGCCATAGACGAGGTTGACCACGCCCGCCGGTATGCCGGCGTCGACGAATGCCCTGACGAGCTCCGCTGGCGAAGCCGGCGTTTCCTCCGATCCCTTGATGATGATTGAGCACCCGGTGGCCAGTGCCGCCGAGAGCTTCCTAACGACCTGGTTGAGCGGAAAGTTCCATGGCGCGAAGGCAGCCACGACACCGACCGGCTCCTTGACCTCGATCTGACTGACGCCGCCGGCGCGTGCCGGTATCACCCGGCCGTAAGTGCGGCGTCCCTCCTCGGCGAACCAATCGATCAGGTCGGCGGCCGCGAGGGTTTCCATCTTCGCCTCGGCCAGCGGCTTGCCCTGTTCGGTGGTCAGGATGCGCGCGATGACATCGGCGCGCTCGCGCACGTTGACGGCAGCCGCGCGCATCAGCTTGTAGCGCTCGAAGGCCGAAATCCCGCTCCATATCTGGAAGCCCTTTTCCGCCGCGGCAAGCGCCTCGTCCAGATCCGCGATCCCGGCGTGGGCGAGCTTGCCCAGTACGGTCTCATTGGCGGGATTGATGATCGGCAAGGTCTTGCCCGACGCAGCCGGCTTCCACTCGCCGTCGATATGCAGCAGCACATGTTCGGGGTACGACATTCCATCAATCTCCTTACGCTTTCACCCGCCCGCGCGGCTTGCGGCGCTCCGCGGCCTGCCACGGTCAGCCGGATTTGCCCGTCTCGCGCGCAATCGGGGGTCAGCCTCTCGGGCCGATAGTCAACGCTGGCTCCTGATAGGATATATCGGTCCGGCTGGCTACGGCGCGGGGCGTTTTTAGCCGATTTTTTTCGCACTTTTGAAGACAGCCGAGAGGCGGCGAACAGTCCCCGGGAACGCACCAATCCGCCACCCACCCGGCGCCCCCGGGCGCATGGCTCATCAGGCAACCTCCCTGATGCGCTGAATCAGTTTAATGACTGGTTGGGCGTTGGTCCCGCGCCACCGTGACGACAGCCTGTGTCGCTTGCCCCTCGAGGGCCCGCATGAGACCTGCTGGGTCGCGGTGGCCGGAAGCCGCAGACG
>JAFKFE010000004.1 GCA_017308345.1 Alphaproteobacteria bacterium
GGTCCATCTCGGCGAGCTTCTTGAAGAACTGGATGCGCGAGAAGTCCTTGGCGCGCTTGGTGAGCAGGGCGTCGATCTCGGCCATGCGCTGCTCGCGCTGGGCCGCTGCCTTGTAGTCGGTGTCGTCGACCACCTGGATGACGCGCTTGGTCGCCTTCACCGAGCCGTTCGGGAGGATGTCGACGACTTTGACGCAGGTGTAGCCGCCGTACGGGCTGTCGACGATGACGTGGTCGCCAACTGCCACCGGATACGGGCAGAAATAGTGGTACTTCTTCGAGCGGTTGTACTCGGAAGTGTGGAAGACGGCGGCGATGACGTTGGATTGGCGATCCTGGGACATTTTCAGTTCCTTTTGAGCATGTGCTGTTTGAGCAGGTGCGCGCCGTAGGCCTCCCATGGCAGGGAGATCAGGTCGGCGACATTCGCCTGCGTGAGGGTGGTGGTGATGCGTCTCGCCTCCGGCCGGAGGACGAGGGATGGTTCACCCTGCAGGACGAGCCGGCGGGGTAGGTAGGGCGCGGCCTCCAGGACCTGATCCACGAACCGCTTGTCCTTGGCCTTCACGCCGGTGAGGACGAGGGGCTGGACGTTGGTGTGGCCGAGATCTCGAATGATCTTGTCAGGTCGCACGCTCCAGAACGGAGCGATCGGGAGCCGCGTTGGGCCCGACATCCGGACGAGGGTCGCCAGGATGATGGAGAGGTCTGGTTGACTGAGGAACACCGCCTGGTTTCCCATGGTCTGGGGAACAGGTGACATGGCGTCGACAAGCGGGTCGGCGGGAAAGCGTGAAGGGTCGACTTCAGCTCTGAGATCGATGCGGTGATCGCAGGGGTTCTTGCTCGGCTCGAACGGACATGGGATCTCAAAATTGAAGGCGCTTGTTGTCTTCTCGCCTTGCAGGAGAAAGGCGATGTCGCCTTCCCAATGTATGCCGTTCACGCCGCTGCCTTGACCTCCTCTGCGAGCTGGACTTCGACCTTGGCCTTCGACGCCCTTGTATAGGTGGTCTCGGTCTTCAAAATTCCAAGCTCGAAAAGCTTGGCTTTTAATTTTCGGTCGGCGGCCTCCAGCTTGACGGGGTCGATCACGATCTCCGTGCCCTTCGGCCGCTTCTCCACCGCGGCCGAGACGACCACCTTTCCGACGCCGGGGCGGTCGTAGGTGTCGGCGCCGAGAGGGCGGATCAGCTCCTTCAGGACCTCGTAGCGGGCCTCCAGGGGCACGAGCTTCGCCTTGATCGCGAGCAGCTCGTCGACCGTTGGCCTAATGTTTTCCTGCATGGTGGTCTCCAATAAAAAAGCCGGCGCTAGGCCGGCTGTTGGGTTTCCGTGTCGTGGATGGATTGGAGCGTGGCCCTGAGCCTCGGGTCCTTCTCCAGCGTGATTGCCAGCTGGAAAGGTCCCTTGAGCCAGTCTGCCTTGCTCGCCTGGGGCGTCCTCCGCATCCCGCGGACGGCGCCCCAATAGTTCTTCAAGCGGTCATCGATCATCGTGTGAATGGACTCATCAGCTCCTCAATGGTGGTGTTCATCACGGTCGCGAGGGTCTGCAGCTCCCGGATGGTGAAGTCGTGGATGCCCATCTCCATCTTCTTCACAGTGAGTCGGTTGACCGAGATCAGATCACCCATCTTCTGGTAGGTGAAGTCGTGATCGATTTCCCGGTATTTGTTCAAGCGAATGCCGATCGAGTGGTGGCCGTAGCTGAGCGGCTTCCGGCCGGTCAGCGTGAGGCGTCCACCCCGCCGCTTCGAAGCTTCGACAATGCGCTTGGTCCCCATTTCCTTGGCTCGGCGGATAAGCTTGACGACCGTCGTATTGGCACGTCCGTACTTATCCTCGATCCACCCGTAGCTGGCACCTTGCTGCCAGTCTTCTATGGCGCCTTCAGGCCAGGGCTTTTCGGACCCGGCGCCTTGTGGTTGTATCGACATGGTTCCTCGTTCTAGACGAGGGTGTGTTTTGCGTTGTGTCGCCGAACACACCCTCTATTTCCGACTTTGTCGCTCTTTGGCGATCGGAAGAACGAGGTTTTCCAAGGAAGAGCCTTGGTTTCCGGGCGTTCCAGGCCGGAAAACACTGCTAACTCTTAATCAGCGGGTCCACAGTTCGATCCTGTGCACACCCACCAAATCTTCTCATCAAAACAATGAAGTAGGCCGCAATGCGGTGCCTACGGCGCTGTTTTGCTGAGACTCGCCTTGAACTTGACCTTCATCGTGATCTGACCACTCACCGTGAGCTGCGATGCGCCATAACCGCCGATATTGCGGTCCCTGGCATTGAGATTGGTGCTCATGCCGGCAATCTCGCATGTATCGGCGACGGTCTCGAGCACCATGGCGCAGCTGCCCGCCGCGACCTTGTAGAAGGAACGGAGCGCGACCTGCTGCTGCGTGGCGGCATCGTCGTCATCCTTGACCGGAAAGGTCATCGAGATCGAGGACTGGATCTTGGCCGACCCGTCTTCGCCGGGACGAAGCGGGCGGACATATTGGTCCTGAGACAAGGCCGGCGAAGCCGCGGTAACAAGAATCGCCGCAGATATTAGATATTTCAAATACATCGATCGATCTCCCATGAGACATCTACGTCTCATGGAATAACCGAGATGACGTTATTTCGATGTTTCAACAGTGTTGAAATTTCGACCGATTATTTTTCCGACACGCCCGCCTCGGCAAAACTCGCCATCCTGGCGTGACATTCAAGCGCCGAGCGGACGATATTGACGGCAAGGCAGGCGCCGGAGCCTTCGCCGAGCCGCATGCCGAGATCGAGCAGCGGCGGCAGGCCGAGCGCCTCGAGCAGGCGGCGGTGGCCCGCCTCGGCCGAGACATGGGCTGCGATCGCGTGGGCCAGCCCGGTCGGATGCAGCCTGGCCAGCGGTGCCACGGCCGCGGTGCAGACGAAGCCGTCGAGCAGCACAGGCACGTTGTTGTGGCGCGCGGCGAGCGTGGCGCCGAAGATCGCCGCCAACTCGCGCCCGCCAAGCGCGGCAGCGATCTTCAGCGGGTCGGACAGCGAATCGGCATGGCGCTTGAGGCCTGCCTCGATGGCCACCACCTTGCGCTTCAGGCCGGCGTCGTCGACGCCGGTGCCGCGCCCGGTCCATTTTTCCGCGCTGCCGCCGAAAAGAGCCGTCGAGATCGCGGCCGCCGGCGTGGTGTTGCCGATGCCCATCTCGCCGAAGCAGACGAGGTCGAGATCCTTGGTCACAGCTCCGTAGCCGGCCGAGACGGCGGCGAGGAACGCCTTCTCGTCCATCGCCGGCACCTGCGTGAAGTCGCCGGTCGGATGCTCCAGATCGAGCGGGATGACGTCGAGAT
>JAFKFE010000005.1 GCA_017308345.1 Alphaproteobacteria bacterium
CGCTGAACGGCCTGATCGACGCCATCCTGGCAGCGGCTCCCGGGACCCGCACCATTCGTGACGCGACGCGCGGCGGCATCGCCACCGTGCTCAACGAGATGGCCGAGGCATCAGGCCTCGCGATCGAGATCGACGAGGCGGCCACGCCGCTGCGCAACGAGGTGCGCGGCTTTTGCGAGATTCTCGGCCTCGACCCGCTCTATCTCGCCAACGAGGGCAAGATCGTGGTCGCGGTGCCGTCCGAAGAGGTCGAAGCCGCGCTGGCGGCAATGCGCGCCCATCCACTCGGAGAAGGCACAGCCCTGATCGGCCGCGCCACCGAGGGACTGGCCGGCCGCGTGACCATGCAGACCGTATTCGGCGGCAAGCGCATCGTCGACATGCTGGTCGGCGAGCAATTGCCGCGGATTTGCTGAGGGACCATGCACGAGCTCGGCATCACCCGAAACATCGTCTCGATCGTCGAGGAAGCGGCGAAGGGCCGCCGGGTCAGGCGCGTCACGCTCGATGTCGGGCGGCTGGCGGGGGTGATGCCGGATGCGCTGGCCTTCTGCTTCGATGTCGTCTCGAAGGGAACCGCGATCGAAGGCGCCCTTCTCGACATCAGGCAAATCGCCGGCCGCTGCCGCTGTCTCGACTGCGGCGTCGAATTCGAGACCCCGACGCTCTACCAGGCCTGCGCTTGCGGCTCGCGCCGTCTCGAGCGGCTGGCGGGCGAGGAACTGAAGATCAGGGAAATGGAACTGGAGGAGGCTGCCTGATGTGCGCGACCTGTGGATGCGGCTCGAACGCCGATGCCAAGATACTGAATCTCCAGACCGGCATGGTCCGGCCCCTGGGCGACGACCGCGATCGCGGCGGCAGCCATGTCCACGCCCACGACGACGGCCGCCATCACCACGACCATGAGCACCACCACGCGCATACCCACGATCATGGCGACGGCCATGTGCACGATCACGAGCACGGCCACCACGACCATGCGCACGGCCATTCCCACCATCACCATGACGACGAACCGGATGATCACGATCATCATGGCCACGGCCATCATCATGGTCACGGTCACGCGGCCTCGGTGGTTGAACTGGAGACCCGCCTGCTCGCCAAGAACGACAAGCGCGCCGCGCATAACCGCGGTTGGTTCGAAGGGCGGGAGATCCTTGCGATCAATCTCGTCAGTTCCCCGGGAGCTGGCAAGACGACGCTGCTCGAGCGGACCATTCGGGACTTGAAGGACGAGGTCCCGATCTTCGTCATCGAGGGGGATCAGGCCACCGCCAATGACGGCGAACGAATCCGCGCCGCGGGGGCGGCGGCGGTCCAGGTCAACACCGGAACCGGATGCCACCTGGAGGCCGACATGGTCGCGCAGGGTCTCGAGGAACTGAAACCGCCGGCAGGCGCGATGGTGCTCATCGAGAATGTCGGCAACCTCGTCTGTCCCGCGCTGTTCGACCTCGGCGAGCATGCAAAGGTGATCGTGCTGTCGGTGACCGAAGGGGAGGACAAGCCGCTCAAATATCCGCACATGTTCCTGGCGGCCGACTTGATGATCATCAACAAGACCGACCTGCTGCCCTATGTCGATTTCGGGCTCGACACCGCTATCGCCAATGCGCGCGCGGTCAATCCGGCGATCACCGCGATCGCTTTGTCCGCGCGGACCGGCGACGGCATGGATCTATGGTACGGCTGGTTGCGCAGCCACGCCGAATCCATCGGCCAACCGTCCATGCTGCCGGCGAAATCGCCGGTCGCAAACAGCGCCGGTCACAGCAAGTAAGCATCGGCGGCAACCCCAGGCCAAATCGGCAATGCCGGGGTTTCGTTTCTGCGGTCATGTTTCGGGCGCGGCAACGCACTCGGGAGGGGAGACATAAGCGTGATAGCCAATCCTTTCGACGATCGGCCGGGGCTGTTCCGGTCCAAGGTGGCGCTGACCTATGCCCTTCTCATGGCGGCCAACATTGCCGCCTGGGCTTGGGCCTGGATAGCCTTCTCGGACCGCCCGGCGCTGCTCGGCACAGCCCTGCTCGCCTATACTTTCGGGCTCCGGCACGCCTTTGATGCCGACCATATCGCGGCGATCGACAATGTCGTGCGCAAGCTGATGCAGGAGGGAAAGGCGCCCTGTTCGGCCGGGTTCTTCTTCTCGCTCGGACATTCCTCCATCGTCGTGCTCGCTTCCATCGCGATCGCCGCCACGGCCGCGGCATTCCAGGGCAGGCTCGATGAGTTCCACGATGTCGGCGGCGTGATCGGAACCTCCGTCTCAGCCGTGTTCCTTCTAGCCATCGGCATCGCCAACCTGTTCATATTGAAAGGCATCTGGCAGGCCTTTTCGCGAGTGCGGCGCGGCGGCCGGATCGTCGAGGAGGATCTCGATACTCTGCTTGCCGGGCGGGGCTTCTTCTCCCGCATCTTCCGGCCGATGTTTCGCGTCGTCACGCGCTCCTGGCATATGTACCCGGTCGGCTTTCTGTTCGGACTCGGCTTCGACACGGCGACGGAGATCGGGCTACTCGGCATTTCCGCTGCCCAGGCGGCGGCTGGCATGTCGTTCTGGACGATCCTCGTCTTCCCGGCCCTGTTCACCGCCGGCATGTCGCTCATGGACACCACCGACAGCGTGCTGATGACCCGAGCCTATGGATGGGCCTTCGTCAACCCGATACGCAAGCTCTGGTACAACATGACGATCACGGCCGCGTCGGTGGTGGTGGCCGTCTTCATCGGCGGGATCGAGGCGCTCGGCCTGATCGGCAGCAAGCTGGGGCTGGAAGGAGGGGTATGGGAGGTTGTCGGACACCTCAACGACAACCTGACCAGTTTCGGCTATGCCGTCGTCGGAATTTTCGTGTTCAGCTGGTTGATTTCCACTTTGGTCTACAAGTTGAAAGGATACGACAGAGTGGAGGTGATTTCCGCTCCGTGACACCACTTCGTATGTGACTGGGTCACCCTGCCGCGACCTCCTTCTTCCAGGATGGTTTCAATTCGAACGCCTGTCGTCAGGTGTTGGCAGATGATCGGCCGAACCGAGGCGCAAAGCCGGCTTTTACATTGCAGCAAGGGTCAACCTGCCAGAGCTTTCCGAGAGGCTCATGACGACGGAGCCTGTGCTCGTGATGATCTGCCCATGCTGAGGCCCCGGCGGCCCACCATAACTCAACAAAATCAAAGCGATGCGCGGAGGTTCGCAATCTGGGTCTAGCTAACCGAGGGGTGAAATTGAGCTAAGGCACTGATAAATAACGATAATGGTGGGCCCGGAGGGTCATCGTTTTCTACAGAAAATCAATATGTTGGCGGCTGGTTCGCCAGCCCGT
>JAFKFE010000006.1 GCA_017308345.1 Alphaproteobacteria bacterium
GTCGTGGATTGCAGACGATTCAGATTATAGATATCGATCGACGGCTCATTCATGTTGCCGCTACAACTTACAACAATGTTCGAGGTTGTCCCGGACGTAATAAGTAATGAAAAAATTCCAGCCCATAGAGCACCGCCGGAAATATCTAATGCAACACTTCCAACCAATGTAGCGGAGACGCCGCCAAACGTTACACCGGTAACAACGCGTCCAGCCGTTCCAGAACGAATGAGCAGCGTACCGACAACTAGCCTATCGGTCGCGGCAACGCCGATCGGTGCATTCGTGAACGTAAAGGAATTGGTTGCACTACCCGAATTTGAAACTTGCCCAATGTAGGTAAGAACCCCAGACAAGCCAACGCCGATTACTGGCGCAATAAGCCCGTCCATGAACTGAATGGGCTGCCGAGGGTAGAACTGCCCGCCGAACATCTTCAGCCCAGATTTGCGGCCGCAACCGCGTCAGCGACGGTCTTCAGCGCGTTGAACTCGGTCGTCAGCTTGGCCAGTTTCGCCTTCACCGACGCCTCATAGGGATCGGTGGTGCCGAATGCCTGCACCGCCGAGATGACCGATCCGAAGTCGGTCGGGATCGCCGCCAGTGCAGTCGACGCGGTGCCGGCGTTCTGCTTCACCTTCAACATGAGTTGGCGCTGGTCATAGAGACGCTGCGCGATGGCATTCATGCCAACGTCAATTTCCGAGGTTGTGGCCATTTACCTGTGCTCCGTTCTGGGTCGGGACAAGTCCCGGGTTCTGGGTCGGTACGGACTCAACGCCGATCGGCTTGCCGGCGCCGTCCTTCACGATGCGCTTGGGCGCGGTAAGCGCCTGGGTGAGCGCGGCGATAAGCGCGTTCGTCTGCTGCCGGTCGGCGGCAAGCTGCGCCAATAGCGCGCGGTGATCGTCCATCTCGGTGTCGGGCTGAGGCGGCAGGCCCTGAGCGATCAGCGCGGCGTTCTGGTCGATGTTCGCCTGCTGGCGCTTGGCGCGCAGATCCATGGTCTTTTCCGCCATGGTCATCTGATGCGCCTGCTCGCGGAACTTCATGTCCTGAGCCGTGGCCGCTGCCTTCTGGTCGGCTTCCTGCTGCTTGAACTGCATCTCGCGCTGTCTCGCTTCTGCGTCCGCCTGTGCCCTGGCCGCGTTCGGGTCCGGCCTCGGCTGCTTGGCGAACTGCTGCATCTGCTCGACGAGCGTGTCTATCGCCCCGTCAAGCGCGCGGCCGGCGCGGAACGGCGAGGATACGAACTTCAGCATCTCGCCGACGAACGGCGCCAACTGAGGCTGCGCCTGCACCATCGGGAAGGACTGCGCGATGAAGCCGCCCACCGCGGTCGTGTATTCGGTGACACGCTGCTTGGCGGCATCCTCGTCGGGCTGGATCGTCGAATCCGTCTCGATGTCCATGATGAACGGGCGCAGGCGCTGATCCCGCAACAGAGCCGCCACCGCCTCGATGGTGACCGTGTTCTGAAGGTCCTGGATCTGCCCCTGAAATGCGCCCATTTGCTGCTGAGCCTGTTGCAGCATCTGGTCGGCCTGTTCCGGGTTCTGCTGCGCCATCTGCATGGCCTGCGGGTCCTGCGACGCCATCCTGACCTTGCCCTGAAGCTCGATCATCTGCTGATGGATGCCATTGGCCTTCTCCTGCAACTGCTGCACGGTCGGGATATCGCTCTGCGACATAGCCAGCAGCGTCTCGGGCGTGAAGTTCTCGGCGATGATCTCGCCCTGAATCCGGGTGACGTCGCGGGCAATGCGCACCAGTTCGAACTGCTTGTCACGAACGCGGATCGAGCCGTACTGGCTTTTGAGCTGCTGCGCGCCGAGCGTTTCGTTCGGATTGGTCGCGCCGCGCATCACGTCCGACAGGCCGGTAATCTGGTAGATGTCGTCGATCAGCTGCTTGCGGATGTTGATACAGGCCTGGATGGTGGTCGCCACCACGTCGAGCGGAAGCCAGACAATGGATTCCTTCATGCCCTGGCCGCCGATCGCCGCGAAGTTGGAGACCGGGATCAGGATGGCGTTGTTGTTGGTGTTCTTGACGGCCTTTTCTATGGCGTCGGCCAAGTCCTCTGCGCCGCCGGCATAGAAGCCTTTCAGCCTGAGCGATTCCGACAGCGACGAGATGCGCGCCGTCAGTTCGTTCACTTCCTCGATCTGATCCTTGTAGTAGAGGAAGTCGGGGATTGGTTGCAGGGTGTCTTTCTTCAGCGTGCCGAAGGCCGGGCGCGGGCACGGGTAGAAGTCGTCGAGCTGCAACATCTCGTCGGGCGTGGCCTCGTCGAGCACGTTTTCACAGCCAGGGCTCACCCATACGATGCGCTGTTCGCCCTTGTGCCACAGCTCCCAGAACTCGGCGGTTGCGGACTGCTCGGCGTTGCCGTCCGCATCCTTCTGCTTCGCAAAGGCCGCGTCCGCATACGCCTTACCGGAATACTTTCCGAAGCGCTTGCGGGCCTCTTTGCGTGTCAGCCACGAGCAGCGAGCCACCCAGCCCACTTCGGACCAGTAGCGAGCAGAGGAATCGTGCAGGAAGTCCTTGCGGCTGACATGGCCGACGCGGGCGCGCTGCTGGCTCTTGGCGTCGATCTCATACCAGCACCACGCTACACCGCGCGCATTCACCACGAGGTCATCGCGGATAAGCCGCATGGTGCTGTCGATGTCTTCCTTCTCGAAATTGACGATCGAGCAGCGTTCCAGCACTTCGCAGGCTTCGCGGTGCGCCGGCCGGCGATCATTGAAGCGCGTCGTCACCACCGGGACTGGCGGGCGCGAGTAGACTGAGGGCTTCAGAACCTCAAGGTTTGCCCAGAACATCTGGTATTCGCGGTCGCGCGTCGCCTTTGCCAAGCGTTCCAGATTAGCAAGCTGAAGCTCGATGTTGTCGCACCGGTCGTTGTACGGTTTGAACACACGCCGGGAATGCGCGATCAGCGCCAGGTAGGTCTTGGCCGAACGCCCGTTCTTGACCGGCGCCGCGCTGTCTTCGGCGGTCTCGTCGTCGGGCGCCGCGCTGGACGCTTCGTCGTAGGTGTCAGCCATCAGGAAATCCCAGCGTCATCCGGCCCGAAGCTGCTGCGCCAGCCAAACCGGCATCTCGTGGCCGGTGCGCGGCTGCGGCGCGCCGTTCAGCGGCTTGAACTCGCAGGCCATGATGGGCCGGCCTGCAATGACATCGTTCAGCAACTCGTAAACCTGTCCGTCGGGCCATTCGAAGCGGTGGCCGGCAGGATATAGCGGTGCATCTGTCATACGCTGATCCTTGTGCCGGTTCGTTCTTCGGGCGGGCCAGGCAGAAGCACCTGGCCGGGCT
>JAFKFE010000007.1 GCA_017308345.1 Alphaproteobacteria bacterium
TGGCGGGTGGCGCAATGCGCCAAGGACGACAGACCGTGTCTCAGACGACAAGACCGCGACCTGGACGACAGACCTGTGCCTCAACCGCGTAGCGCAAAGACGCGAAATCCGCGTGATCCAGCATTCGCTCAAATGTGGGACAACCTCGCTGCGGCTTACTTTGACGCAGCCAGACCCACACCGATGCGGGCTCAGGCGACCTATCATCCCTGAAAATCGAAGGCGCTGAGGCCGGTCACCATCTCGTCGAGGCCGAGTGGGCGCGTCACCGGCGGCTCGGCGCGCGCCAGGCAGCCGGCGCGCTCGCAAAGCCTGCAGGCAGGGCCAACCGGCGTGGCGAAGCCTTGCCCGGGCTTGCCGGCGGCGCCGGCCGGCAGCGCCGCGCCATAGACGATCTCGTCGCGAAAGCCGATGTCGCAGCCGAGCAGCAGCGCGGTGCGACGCGGCCGCTCGGAGAAGGCACCTTGCGGGCCTTCCAGCGTGCGGGCGATGCATAGGAACTCGGCGCCGTCGGGCATTTCCACCGCCTCGACCAGGATCTGACCCGGCTGCGAGAAAGCCGCATGGATGGGAAGCTTGGGGCAACCGCCGCCGAAGCGGCTCTGCGGATAGCCCTGGCTGCCGGCCTTGCGGAAGCGATTACCCGCGTTGTCGACCTCCAGCATGAAGAAGGGCACGCCGGACGCGCCTTGCCGCTGCAGCATGGTCAGGCGGTTGGCCGCCTGTTCGAAAGAGACGCCGAAGCGGGAACGCAGGACGTCGATGTCGTAACGGGCGCGCAGGGCGGCGGCATGGAAGGCCTGATAGGGCATCATCAGCGCGTGCGCCGCATAGCGGCCTAGTTCGAAGCGGGCGAGCCGGCGCGCCTCGTCGGTGTCGAGCTTCAGCGCCTGGATCTCGCCCGCGACGGCCACCGACATGCGCATCAGGCTCGCTTCCATGGCGACCTCGCGCAGCTGGTCGAAAGGCGACAGCCGCTCGGACAGGAACAGGCGCTGCGAATGGCGGTCGTAGCGGCGGCGCCAGTTGGGCATGGTGGCGACCGGCAGCACCTTGACGACGATGCCATGCTCGCGCCTCAACCAGGCCTTCAGCGCGCCGAACAGATCATCGCCCGGCTCGAGGACCGAGGTGAAAGCATCCGCCTCCTCTTCCAGCGAAGCAAAATGGTTCGGCCGGCGCTCGAACACTTCGTGGACTTCATCGGCGGGCAGGCGCTTGCCGGACAGCGCCGTCGCCCTGCCCTCACTTGCCAGAAGCTGATTGAGATCGGAGAGACGCTCGGCCTGCTCGCGATAGGCGCGATAGAGTTTCACCATCGCGGCCGAGGCGTTCGGCGCCGTCTCGGCGAGGTCTATCAGCTCCTGATCGCCTGGCAGTTCGCCGGCAAGAAGCGGATCGCTGAACGCTTCGCGCAAGGCCGCGATCGAGCCTTTTGTCTCTCCCTGCAATTCATGCGGGTCGACCTTGTAGGCGGAAGCCAGCTTGAGGATGAGCTGCACCGTCAGCGGCCGCTGGTTGCGCTCGATCAGGTTGAGATAGGAGGGCGAGATGCCCAGCCCTTCGGCCATTGCCGTCTGGGTCAGGCCCCTGGCGTTGCGCAGCCGGCGCAGCCGCGGCCCGGCAAAGATCTTCTGGTCGGCCATCCCAGCCATCCTTGACAAGAATTTACATCGGTATCGAACCCGGCTTCCGCTACGCCGCTTTTACAATCATGACAAATTTACAGAGCCGATCTGTCAATGGCAACACAGCTTTTCCTTTATTTTTTACCCAAAACGGCGGTTTTCCTAGTCGCGTTTCGCGCTGCAATGTAAATGATGTCATACGCAGACGTCGCAAGATATAGCCTGGCGGCGTAGCGCTGAAGCAGTTGTCAAACGATCCGGAGTGACCAATGACCGATTTTTACAACCTCGTCCCCTCCGCGCCGGAAGGCCGTTTCGACGGCATCGAGCGCCCCTACTCGCCAGAGGATGTGAAGCGGCTGCGCGGTTCCGTGCAAATTCGCCAGACGCTGGCCGAGATGGGCGCGAACCGGCTGTGGAAGCTCATCCACGAGGAGGATTTCGTCAACGCGCTCGGCGCGATGTCCGGCAACCAGGCCATGCAGCAGGTTCGCGCCGGGCTGAAGGCGATCTATCTCTCGGGCTGGCAGGTGGCCGCCGACGCCAACACCGCCTCGGCCATGTATCCGGACCAGTCGCTCTACCCGGCCAACGCGGCGCCGGAACTCGTCAAGCGCATCAACCGCACCTTGCAGCGCGCCGACCAGATCGAGACATCGGAGGGCAACGGGCTTTCGGTCGACACCTGGTTCGCGCCGATCGTCGCCGATGCCGAAGCCGGCTTCGGCGGCCCGCTCAACGCCTTCGAGATCATGAAGGCCTTCATCGAGGCCGGCGCCGCGGGCGTCCACTATGAAGACCAGCTGGCGTCGGAGAAGAAGTGCGGCCATCTCGGCGGCAAGGTGCTGATCCCGACCGCGGCGCATATCCGCAACCTCAACGCGGCGCGCCTCGCGGCCGACGTGATGGGCACGCCGACGCTGGTCGTGGCGCGCACGGACGCGGAAGCGGCGAAGCTCCTGACCTCCGATATCGACGAGCGCGACCGGCCTTTCGTCGACTACGACGCCGGCCGCACGGTCGAGGGCTTCTACAATGTGCGCAACGGCATCGAGCCCTGCATCGCGCGCGCCATTGCCTATGCGCCGCATGCCGACCTGATCTGGTGCGAGACCTCGAAGCCGGATCTGGCGCAGGCCAGGAAGTTCGCGGAGGGCGTGCACAAGCATCACCCGGGCAAGCTGCTCGCCTACAATTGCTCGCCGTCGTTCAACTGGAAGAAGAACCTCGACGACGCGACGATCGCGAAGTTCCAGAAGGAACTTGGCGCGATGGGCTACAAGTTCCAGTTCATCACGCTCGCCGGCTTCCACCAGCTGAACTTCGGCATGTTCGAACTGGCCCGCGGCTACAAGGACCGCCAGATGGCGGCCTATTCGGAACTGCAGCAGGCCGAGTTCGCGGCGGAAGCCAACGGCTACACCGCGACCAAGCATCAGCGCGAGGTCGGCACCGGCTATTTCGACGCCGTGTCGATGGCGATCACCGGCGGTCAGTCTTCGACCACCGCCATGCATGAATCGACCGAGCACGCCCAGTTCAGGCCGGCGGCCGAGTAACGGATAACAACCAGAGGAAACGCCCGCAGGGCATTTTGATCGAGGAGAAGACCAATGGCATCGATAAGCCGCGTCAAGGAAAGGGCAGAAGAGCAATCGAGCGCGATGAGCGTCGACCAGCAGGCGACGATCCGCATGCCCAGTCGGTCATGAAGGCGGTCGAGGCCGGTGTCTCGGTGGAGCTGGTGCGCTCGGCCAGGCACCATGGCGGCGACGGCAACTGGGGCGACCTTTTGATCCCGGTCATCGTTACCCACCAGAGCCACACCTGACGTAACGTCAACAGTCTCGGCGAATGTCTCCCGCGCGCTATACGCTCGGGAGACTATCGCATTTTTTCAGCTTGCCTTCGTCACCGAGGGATACGACTTGCGCTGAATTCCAGAATTTCTTTTTTATATTTTCCATCTCGACCATTTCAGCTTGACACCGGCCGCGATCTCAACCAATCCTGCCTCAGGTTTCAACCCTGCATTGAACCAGAGTGCCCGCCCGTCAATGTGTCCCGCCGATCGCAACGATTCCGAAAAACACCCGAGCCCGGCGGCCCGTCCCGGCGCCGTGGCGGCGGACTTTTCCAAGGTGCTCGTCGTCGGCAAATCGTCGATCAACCGGGTCGTGGTGTCGAAAATCGTCGAGAAATCGGGATTGAAGCCGATCTCGGAACCGCCCGAGACCGCCGAGAAGACGCTGGCCGGGCATCTGCCCGGCGCCATCATTCTCGATGGCGGACCGGACAACCAGGATTGCGACCGGCTCATGGCGGCCATCGACGCCCTGCGGCGCGCCTCGGGCAAACCGCTGCCCGCGGTGATCCTGCTCTCAACCAGGAATGGCACAGCTGAGAGCCTCGGCCTTTCGAGCGTGGTCGATGCGGTGGTGGCCAAGCCGATCACGCCCGAGAGACTGCAACCGGTGGTCGACCGCCTGATCGGTCGCGGTTAGACAAGAGCAGTTCGGCGTTCGATAGAATCGCCGACCTGTTCTAACTCTTTGTTTTTCACGCAACTCCGGACGGAAGGTGACGGCGAAGGCGCCGAACCCGACCGCTACGCACTTTTCCTGGAATTGCCTTGGACGGCGTTCAGCCGGCCTTTGCGATAGCCTCAACAAGGCTCGGCAACTCGCCGAGGTCGGCAATCTGCCGGAAACGCGGCGCCGCGACCGGCGCCTCGGCGTGCTCGGCCGCCCAGGTCAATTCATGCGGGACATAGATGCCCCAACCGCCCGCGTCGATGGCCGGAACCACGTCCGATTTCAGCGAGTTGCCGACCATCATGCTCTTGTGCGGCCCGTCGCCGTGGCGGCTGAAGATGCGGGCATAGGTGGCGGCGCTCTTGTCGCTCACGATCTCAACGGCATCGAAGAGGTCACCCATTCCCGACTGCGCAAGCTTGCGCTCCTGGTCGAAGAGGTCGCCCTTCGTGATCAGCACCAGATGGTAGGAGCCAGCCAGCTTTTCGACCGTCTCGCGCGCATGCGGCAGCGGCTCGATCGGATGGCTGAGCATCTCGCGGCCGGCGGCCAGGATTTCGCCGATGACCGCGCCAGGCACGTCACCGTCGGTGATCGCGATGGCCGTCTCGATCATCGACAGGGTGAAGCCCTTGATGCCGAAGCCGTAGAAGGCGAGATTGCGCCGCTCCGCCTCGAGAAGCCTAGCCGAGATATGCTCATGGTCGCCATGCCCGGCCAACAGGGCGGCAAAGCGCTTCTCGGTCATGCGGAAGAACTGCTCGTTCTGCCACAGCGTGTCGTCGGCATCGAAGCCTATCGTCGTCAAATGAGAGGCGGGCATATGTGGACACCGTTCCGCATGGACGGCTGGTGTAACCGTTGTTGCGGCGCGCCGCCAGACCAGGACAACGTTTCGTTAAATCGCCATCTTGCTCCTCCTCATTGTTGGAGAAGGACCCTACGCGAATACCGGTTCTGACATTCGGGACCATGCTCCGGCTCGAAGACGGACGCCCGCCCTGGTGCGGCCTCCCCTTCCCTTCCCCCATGGCGCCCGGCTATACTTCGAAATCCGCAAACACAATCTGGTGAATGATGCCGCCTGAAAAAAAGGAAGTCCGTCCGTCAAGCCGGGGGCGACGCGCCCGTACGCC
>JAFKFE010000008.1 GCA_017308345.1 Alphaproteobacteria bacterium
AAGATGCTGGCGCTGCCGGCCTTCCTGCAGCGCGGCACCGGACTGCGCGCCGATCAGGCGGCGCTCGAGGATGCGTTCCGGCTGAGCGGCTTCTTCTTCACCCGCCATGTCTACGAGCCGCGCGGCCTCGAGCCGCCCGACGCCCGCGCCGGTTTCCTGGCCGCGCTGCGCCGGCATCACGCGGCGGTGAAAGCGCTTGCGGGCGAAGCGGGATAGCAGGGCAGGCACCTAGTGCATTTCACCGTTTCATGGAAACGGTGAAATGCACTATCTCTTTGTTTTTACGCAATTCCGAACGGAAAACCGCTCACACTTTTCCTGGAATTGCTCTAGCCGGCGCCACGCCGCTCCAGGAAATCGTCGAGCATCGCGCGCTGGCCTTTCAGGATCTTGAGCCCGGCTTCGGGCAGCGTGAACCAGCCGGCCCGATCCACCTCGGGAAACGCCTTCATGCTCCCCGATTTCGGCGGCCACTCCATGGTGAACATGTTGCTCTTGATGGCATTCGCGTCGACATCGGCCTCGACGCTCCACGCCACCACGATCTTGCCGCCCGGCTGCCTGTAGCTGCCGAGCGGCCGGAAATCGCCGTCGATGGCGACGCCGAGCTCCTCCCCGGCTTCCCGCTTGGCGGCTTCGAGCTCATCCTCATTGTCGCCGATCAGCCCCTTCGGGATAGACCACGCGCCTTCATCCTTTCGCGCCCAGAACGGACCGCCAGGGTGGACGAGCAGAAACTCGAACACACCGGCTGTGCGCCTGTGGATCAGCAAGCCCGCGCTGCGCTGCGGCATCGGTCACCTCACGGCAGTCCTTCGATCGCGCGAGAATAGCACGAGTGGTTCGCCGCCGGGGTCGGGCAATGCCGTCGGCAACGCGGGGCAGTGTCGGCGGCCCGGATAAACCGGCAAGTTGCTGGCAATCGCCCAGGAAACATGCTCGATCTTGTTAGCCGGCCTGATCTTGTTAATTGGCTAGGCGCTGATTTGGATCAGCCGTCTCATCGCCGCATTTGTTGGCCACGACTGGTCTGGTTTTGAGGGAAACCACCATGTTTTTCAGCCTGATCGCCATTGCCGCCGTCATAGCTCTTTTCGTCATCGTTTCACGCCAGCAGAACCGCATCGCGCTGGTCGAGCGCGAGCTCGGCGTCCTGCGCGGCCTGGTGCAGTCGGGCGCTTCGTTGGCCGCGCCCAAGGCGGCCGACGCCGCGCGGGAGGGTCTTCCCGAGGAGGCCAAGGCAGCTGTGGCGCCTGCCGCGCAGTTGGCTGGCGGAGATATCGCCGCGAAGCTCGAGCCGGCCGAAGAGGAGGTAGCGGCAGGACCCTGGACGAAAGCCCAGGCGGCCGCGGCGCAATCCGTTGAGTCATCGGAATCGGCGCAACCCGCCACCGTAGCCGAGACGCCCGCGGCAGGGTCGCCCGCCAAGGCGGCGCGCCGGACAGACGTGGAGACGGCGCTGGGCACGCGCTGGGCGGTCTGGGTCGGCGGCATCGCGCTGGCGCTTGGTGGCCTGTTCCTGATCCGCTACACAATCGAGGCCGGCATTTTCGGCCCAGGCGTGCGCCTCGCCATGGCCGGCATCCTTGGTCTCGCGCTGATCGCCGGCGCCGAATTCATCCGCCGCACCGGCTTCAAGGTGCCGGTGCAGGGCGCGGCCGGCGCCTATATCCCCTCGATCCTCACGGCCGCCGGCGCCTTCATCCTGTTCGGCACGGTCTACGCGGCACATGGCATCTACGGCTTCATCGGCCCGGCGACCGCCTTCGCGCTGCTTGGCGTCATTGGCATTGCCGCCATTGGCGCCTCGCTGGTGCATGGCCTGGCGCTGGCCGGCATCGGCCTCGTCGGCGCCATGGTCACGCCGGCGCTGGTTGCCTCGCAGGCACCCAATCCCTGGGCGCTGTTCGTCTATCTGGCGATCGTGCTCGCGGCGAGCGCTGCAACCGCCCGTATCCGCGACTGGAAAGCGCTGGTGGCGGCCGCGTTCGCCGGTACCGGTATCTGGACCATTCTCTATATGGTCGACGCGCCGGACGTGAACCTCGTCGCCGTCCTGTTCATCAGCCTGGCTACGCTCGCTGTACTGGCTTTCATCTGGCTCGCTGGCCGCGACACCGCCGAACGCGGCTTCGACTGGCCATCCATTGTGCCTGGCTTCTTCATCGCCTTGAGCGCGCTGGGCCTGTCCGTCGATCCGGCCTTCGCCAGCGCGGGAGGTGCTCTCCGCGGCGCGATCCTCCTCATCGCGCTGATCGCGGCGGCGCTCTACCGGCCGCGCGCGCTTCCGCTCGTCTTCGCCGCCGGCATTGCGACCGTGCTGATCTATCTCGGCATCGTCCCGCCCGCCACGATCGGCGCCGATGCGCTCGATGTCGGGCTCGACGCTCAGCCTTTGGCGTCGGCCGACACGCTCACTTTCCGCATCGGCATCGCGCTTGGCCTGGTCTTCCTTGCCGCCGGCTTCTGGGCGGCGCGCCGCTTCGCCGCCGCCGTTCACAAGCGCGCGGCCTGCTGGGCTGCCTGGGGTGTCATTGTTCCGCTGGTGGTGCTCACCGCGCTATGGCTGACCTTCGGCGACATCGACCGCGACCTCGGCTACGCCTTGCCGGCGCTGCTGCTGGTGCTGGTCTTCGCCGCGGGCGGCGAATGGATCGCGCGCGTGGAGGACCCGCCGCTGGCGGGCGGCCCGGCCGTGTCTTTCGCGCTTGGCGGCGCGGGTGTAGCGGGCCTCCTTATGTTGCACATGGCCTTCGGTTCGGGCTGGACGACCGTGCTGCTCGGCGCCGCCGCGATTATTCCGGCGCTGGCCACGCGCTGGCGCTCCTATCCCGTGCTGGGCTGGATCGCGGTGGGAGCGGCGGTCGCCGTGCTTTGCCGCGTCGCCTTCGATCCGACCGTCGTCGGCGCCGCGTTTCTGTCAAGGACGCCGGTCTTCAACTGGCTTCTGCCGGGCTATGGCGTGCCGGCGCTCGCCTTCGGCTTCGCCGCCTGGCAGCTCGCCCGCACCACCAGCGGACGGCCGCGCCTTGCCATGGAGGCGGCGTCGGCGCTGTTTGCGCTGCTCACCATCGCCATGCTGGTGCGCCACGCCATGCATGGCGGCGTCATCGACACCGGCGCGGTGACCCTTGCCGAACAGGCGATCTACACGCTGATCGCGCTCGGCGCCGGCGCCATGTTGGTCGCCATCGACATGCGCTCGCCAAGTTCGGTGCTGCGCTATGGCTCGTTGGCTGCCGGCGTGGTATCGGCGGGCCTGATCGCCGTTCAGCATTTCGTGGTGCTGAACCCGCTGCTGACGGACGAGTCGACCGGCACGATC
>JAFKFE010000009.1 GCA_017308345.1 Alphaproteobacteria bacterium
GCGCATTGCCGGCGCCGAGGTCGCGAAGCGGATCCGCGAGCAGCCCGACGAGACCATCTGGGTGATCGTCAAGGGCTGGCCGACACGGTTCGAGGCAAGGCGGGCGAGGGAACTCGGCTTTGCCGCCGAGAAGAATTTCGATGAGATCATCCGCGCTCATATCGAGGATGAGCTGGGCGGGAAGATCGCTTAGTCTCCAGGGCAGGTTTCAGGTGCCGGCCTCTTGAAGCACGAAGCGTTTGAACAGCTTCGCCTTGTGGGGGAGTTCGATCTCCGAGGAATAGTTCAGATAGTAGTCGTAGCCTATGTGGACGGATCGCGGCGAGAGACGCACAAGACTTGCGTCTTCCGAGTCTTCGCCGATAAGCGAAGAAAAAAACAGACCTATGCCGTGCCCGTCCACGACCGCTCTGCGCAGCGCGTGGGAGTCGCTCAACCGCTGCGCGTCGAGGTGCCCCGGCGAGACCCTCTCCAGCCTGAACCACTCGTGCCAATGGGCAATATCGAATTCATAGAACAACCGGTGGGCGGCAATTTGCGCCGGTGATAGCGTTTCGGTCCCGATCCGGGAGAGCAGGGCGCGGGAGGCCACCGGTGTCAGGCTTCCGTCGAGAAGCTTGACCTTGTCGACACCTGGCCACCGGCCTTCACCCCAGTTTATGCCGATGTCAATTCGTTCTCGGCGATGGTCGACCGGATGATAGGAGTGATGAAGGCGAACGTCGATCTCGGGATGTCTGGCGATAAAGCGCATCAGGCGCGGCGTCAGCCATTGCGACGAGAAATAAGGCGCGACGCTGACATTGAGGATCTGCCGGTCTCCGCTGCCTGCGATTCCGGCTACGGTCGCTTCGATATCCTCGAATGCGCGATAGACGCTGCCGAACAGCAGCTCTCCGGCATCCGTGAGCCTGTTCGACGTGCCGCTACGAGCGATCAGGTCCACCCGCAACTGATCCTCCAACCTTTTGACCTGGCGGCTGACGGCGGCCTGGGACACTCCAAGGTCGATGGCGGCGCGTGAGAAGCTGAGCGTTCGAGCGACAGCCTCGAACGCTCTCAGCGCCGAGAGAGGCGGAAGTTTGCGGGGCACCACGCTATTACCTTTGGTTATAGCTTCAGAGATTTTCTCATTTGATTGCGAGTATCTCATGCCATCAGGGTGAGCCATCTTCAAGATGGATCAAAAATCATGAAAGCCATTCGAAAGAGCTCCGCCGAGATCGAAAAGGGCGGCCTGCCGGTTCTGGTGCTGAGTGAAGCGGATGTGAAGACGCTTCTCGACCCGCTGCGGTTGCTCGATGCGCTCGCTGAAGGGTTTCGCGATCTCTCGGCCGGGTTGATCCAGGCGCCCGAACGCCCCGAAATCATCGTGCCGCGGAAGGGTTTCTCGCTTGCCATGCCTGCTTGGCGGACTGGAATGAGCATCGCGGTGAAAGTCGTGAACGTCTTCGAAGAAAATCTCGATATCGGCCTTCCCAACCACCTGGCAACGATCAACCTGTTCGATCCTGGCACTGGTGCGCCTCAATGCGTCATGGACGGTACCTACATCACTGCCATACGCACGGCTGCGTCGGCTGTGCTGTCGGTGCGGGAATTGTCGCGCAAGGATAGTCGTACCGCGACGATTGTTGGAGCTGGCGTGCAGGGGCGCCAGCATTTGCAACTCCTGCCGTTGATCAGGGAGTTTGACGAAATTCGTATCGCCTCGCTGCGCTACGAAGACGCGGTTTCCCTTGCGAAGCTGCAGCCAAAGGCAGTTGCCGTGGAAGATGTCGAGCAGGCTGTCAGAACTTCCGATGTGATATGCTTGGCGAGTCATTCCTACCAGCCTGTTATCGAAGCCGGATGGGTCCGTCCGGGCGCACATGTGACGTCCGTCGGTTATGCTCCCCCGCTTGGCGAACTGCCCGTCGAGCTTCTCGACAAAAGCAAACTCTTTGTCGAGACGGCGGACGCCTTCAAGTCTCCACCCGTGGGCTGTGCCGAGCTGAAGGATCGTGATTCGTCGTCCGCCACGCTGCTCGGCGATGTCATTTCGGGCAAACGACGCGGGCGCGAGTCGGCTGGGCAAATCACCCTGTACAAGGCGATGGGCGTTGCGATGGAGGACATGGTCGCCGCCAACCTTGCCTATTCGGCAGCCAAGTCACGCGGGGTTGGACAGATCGTTACGCTTTGACGTGGAGCGATGCCTTTGATCAGACGCCACCAGACAGGCTGGCTGACAGCAAGAGCAGTCCAACCACGAAGATGAAAGCCGCGCCGCCGATCTCGACGATCGAATGGATGCGGTTGCCGATGCGCCCGTCGCCGGCGAAATAGACCGCCCAGTTCTTGGCTGTCACGGCGATCGTCGCCAGCGCCGAGACGGTGATCGCGGTGCCGATCGACATGGCCAGCACCGACAGCAGTCCGCCTAGCCAAAGTCCGTTGAGCAGCGCGAAGCTCAGCACGATGAGCGCGCCGGAGCAGGGACGGATGCCGACGGCGGCCACGGCCGACCAGGCCGTCTTCCAGTCGAAGCGGTCGCCCGACAGCATCGCCGGGTCCGGCGCATGCGAGTGGCCGCAGGTCTCGCAAACTTCGCCCGGGCCGTGGTCGTGATGGTGCTCATGGCTGCCGTCGTGCGCGGCGTGGTCATGATGGTGGAGATCGTGCGCGCCGTGATCATGGCTATGCGTGTGGCCATGATCGTGGTCGTGATGCGCGTGCAAGGCATGGGACTGCGCGGCATGCGTCGAATGCGAATGGCCGGCATGCGAATGCGCTTGCCCTGCATGGGAATGGCCGCCATGCGAATGGCCGGCATGGGCGGCCGACAGGCTGTAAGCGGGCGTTCCGCCGAACAGACGCAGCACCAACGGACCGAGCTTGCGCCAGAGCAGCCAAGCGCCGAACAGCGTCACCAGCACAAAGCTCGATATTTCCAGGAACCAGGCCGCGTCGGTCATCGACACGGCGGTGCCGCGCAGCACGAAATAGGCGAGCATCATGACGACGACCGCGGTCAGCCCTTGCAGCAGCGCCGAGACGAAGGACAGCATGATGCCGCGCCGGAGCGCCACTTCGTTGGCGACCATGTATGAGGAGATCACCGCCTTGCCGTGGCCGGGGCCGGCGGCGTGGAAGATGCCATAGGCGAAGGACAGCGCGATCAGCAGCCAGAGCTTGCTGCCGTCCTGGCGCATCGCCTTCATGGCGGCGGCGAGCGAATGGTAGAATTCCTGCTGCCTGAGATTGATCCACATCAGGATGTGGGCGAACGGACCCGTGGTGGTCGGGGCCATGCCGTCATGGGTGCCGATG
>JAFKFE010000010.1 GCA_017308345.1 Alphaproteobacteria bacterium
GCTAGGGTGTGTCGAGATTCAGGTCAGGCCGAGCCGAAAATGCTGGATTTCGAGAACCGGCCTACGCCGGCCGTAGCCTTCATAGGGCGAAAACACCTACCAGGGCTTCGGCCGGCGAAGGCCGGAGCGGAGCGGACATTCGGTCCGTGAGCACCGGAAGCGCAGAAAGCCATCATTTGCAGGCCGGCATCACCTGAATATCGGCACACACTCAGATCATTGCCATGCCGCCGTTGACATGAATGGTCTGGCCGGTGACGTAAGCCGCCTCATTGGAGGCGAGGTAGGCGACGGCCGACGCCACCTCGGCGCTGGTGCCCATACGCCTTGTCGGGATGGCGGCCATGATCGTCTCTTTCTGCTTGTCGTTGAGCTTGTCGGTCATGGCCGATTCGATGAAGCCCGGGGCGACGCAGTTGACGGTGATGTTGCGGGTTGCGATCTCCTGCGCCAGCGACTTGGAAAAGCCGATCATGCCGGCCTTGGAGGCGCAGTAATTGGTCTGGCCGGGATTGCCGGTGACGCCGACCACCGAGGTGATGTTGATGATGCGGCCATGGCGGCGGCGCATCATCGGATGGGTGAGTTCGCGGGTCAGCCTGAACACGGCGGTGAGGTTCACCTCGATCACCGTGTCCCAGTCGGCGTCCGACATGCGCACGAACAGGCCGTCCTTGGTGATGCCCGCATTGTTGACCAGGATATCGACGCCCTCGAGGTCGGCCTCCGCCTTCTGCCCGAGCGCCTTGACCGCGTCGCGGTTCGTCAGATCCGCCGGAAACAGTTTTACGCGCTCGCCGAGTTCACTGGCCAGCGCCTCCAGCTTCTCCATGCGGGTGCCGTGCAGGCCGACGATAGCCCCCTGGCTGTGCAGCACCCTGGCGATCGCTTCGCCGATGCCCCCCGTTGCGCCAGTGACGAGCGCCTTGCGGCCGGTCAGTTCGAACATTTTTCAACCTCACTTTTCCGAATGCGCCACAGGCGATGTCGGTTCCGTATATGTCAAATCATCCAAACCATGCCAGAAATCTTCGGCGTTCAGGACATCTTCTTCGCCGCGCCGGATCCGCCCCATAACCTCGACAGCAAGGCGATAGTCCTCGCGCAGGTTTTGGGCGTTGCTCTGGCCGGTGTTCAATGTGGACATCCCGCATCTGTCAATTAACATTCGAGCCTTCTCAGCCAAGCGCCGCCAGCGCAGCCTCGACTTCCGCCGCCGTGCCGATGGCGCCGGTGGCGATCTCGCGGTTGATGCGGCGCGCCAGGCCCGAAAGCACCTTGCCGGCGCCGACCTCGTAGAGCGTCGTGACGCCATTGGCGCCGAACCATTCCACCGTCTCGCGCCAGCGCACGCGGCCGGTCACCTGCTGGACCAGGCGGCGGGCAATCTCATCGGGATCGCTGGTCGGCGTCACGGTGACATTGGAGACGACCGGCACTGCCGGCGCGGATTTCGCGACGCCCGCCAGCGCCTCGCGCATGATTTCGGCTGCCGGCCCCATCAGCGCCGAATGGAAAGGAGCCGACACCTGCAGCATCAGCGCCCGCTTGGCGCCTTTTTCGGTGCAGATCTTCGCCGCCAGCTCGACCGCGGCCTTGGCGCCAGAAATCACCAACTGGCCGCCGCCATTGTCGTTGGCAACCTGGCAGACGGAGCCTTTGGCCGCTTCCGCGCATGCCGCTTCGACATCGGCCTGCTCCAGCCCGATGATCGCCGCCATGGCGCCCTCGCCGCCTGCATGGCGTTGCCGCGGGTCCGGAGCAGCCGCGCCGCGTCGCCAACCGAAACGAAGCCGGCCGCGGCAAGCGCCGAATATTCGCCCAGCGAATGACCGGCCACATAGGCCACCTTGTCCTTGAGCGAGAAGCCGCGCGCCTCGAGCGCCCGCATGGCCGCCAGCGACACCGCCATCAGCGCCGGCTGGGCGTTGGCGGTCAGCGTCAGCGTCTCTTCAGGCCCTTCCCAGATGAGTTTCGACAGTTTTTCGCCGAGCGCGGCGTCGACTTCATCGAAGACGCGGCGCGCTTCCGGGAAGGCATCAGCGAGGTCCTTGCCCATGCCGACGGCCTGGCTGCCCTGTCCCGGAAAGGTGAATGCGACGGCCATTTTGGTCTCTCCAGAGGCTGATTTTTCCCTGCCTCTGGCGCAAGGCGGACGGCCAAGTCAAGCCCGCGAGCGCCCCTTCAACCCGCATTTCAGCATGGAAAACCGGCTGACTCCCTGTTCCAAAAGGCCTTTTTGGCGATCACACCTGATGAAAACCGCTCACGTTTAGTTTGCTGGCTCTTCTTATTTCCGCCACAGGCGCTAGCTTTGCGTGACATTTTGATGACAGAGCCATAACGCGCGTGGAAGGCGCGTTGCGTGGGCCGGGGGAAGTTGAGTGGCAAGGATCAGAAGAGGCGCGGCCAAGCCCGTGCCGCAGTTTTTGGAAGACGATCCGTCCACCGGCTACCTGCCGGGACGAGCCTGGCCGACTATACGCTACGGCCTGACGACGCTCCTCGTCTCCGCTCTTCTCGTGTTCGCGATCGAATGGATCGTGCGCGGTGATTTCTTCGGCACGGTCGATTTCTTCCTGCAGCCGTTCAAGCCGGGCTGGACCACCATCATCGTCTTCGCCCTGATGCTGGTCGGGCTCGACGCCATACTCGGCCGCAGTCACCAGAGCCTGATGATCGTGGCGCCGCTGACGCTGGCGCTTGCCTTTGTCGGTCACCAGAAATCGCATTATCTCGGCGATCCGCTCTATCCGACGGATTTCCTGTTTGCCCGCCAGATCATGGCGCTGATGCCGCTTCTGGTGCGCGAGCGCCCATGGACGGCCGTCATGCTGGCTCTCGGCATCGTCGGCGGGCTGGCGCTGCTGGTCTATGGGTGGCGGACCTGGCGCCGGCGGGTGCCGATCCTCAGCCGCAAGGGTCGGCTGGCGCGGCTGGCGCTTGCCGTGCCGCTGCTCGCCTTCTTCGTCTCGATCATGGACTACGCCACCTTCTCGTGGACGCGCGACCGGCTGCAGATTATCCCGATCATGTGGGACCAGAAAGAAAACTACGCCTCGAACGGTTTTGCGCTGGCCTTCGCGATGAACGTGCCGATGGCGCATGTCTCGGCGCCGCCCGGCTATTCCGACAAGACGATGGCCGCGATCGAACGGCCGGACGTGGCGGCCTCGGTGCCGGACGAGAAGCCGGACATCGTCGTGGTGATGAGCGAATCCTTCTGGGATCCGACCCAACTGCCAGGCGTCACCATCAAGCCCGACCCGATCCCGACGGTGCGCGCGCTGCGCTCCGGCTCGATGTTCTCTCCCGAGTTCGGCGGCATGACCGCCAATATCGAGTTCGAGGCGCTGACCGGCTTTTCCAACGCCTTCCTGCCCGCCGGCTCCATTCCCTACCAGCAATATGTGCGCACCCCGACGCCCTCGCTGGCGACCTTCCTGAAGAGCGAGGGCTACCGGGCGCGCGCCATCCATCCCGGCACCAACTGGTTCTGGAACCGCGGCGCCGTCTATGCCGATTTCGGCTTCAGCGACTTCCGCTCCGAGGAGACGCTGCCGCCCATGGAAAAGCGCGGGCCGCTCGCTTCCGACGCGGCGATGACCGACGAGATCATCCGCGAGGCCGACGCCAGCGACGACCCGGTGTTCCTGTTCGCCGTCAGCCTGCAGAACCACGGCCCTTACGAGCCTTACCGCTACTATAATCCGACGCATTCGGTCGAAGCGCCGATCAGTTCCTGGGCGCGGGAATCGCTGCTTTCCTATGCCGAGGGCTCGGCCGACGCCGACCATGGCCTGCAACGGCTGATCGACTGGGCGAAGGCCCGCCAGCGGCCGACCATCGTCGCCTTCTTCGGCGACCACCTGCCGCCGCTCGGACCCGTCTATGTCGAGACCGGCTTCCTCAAGGACAATGTCGCGCCGCGCAAGGAGCCGACGGCGGATGCCGCGCGCGAGCACCACGACACACCTTTGGTGATCTGGTCGAACCGCTCCGGCCCGGTGGAAAATCTAGGCGCCGTGAGCCCGGCCTTCCTGCCCTACCATATCCTGACCACGGCAGGCATCACCCACCCTTATTATACCGGCTTCCTCGGCGCGCTGCGCGAACGCTACCGGGTGGTCGACCGCAACCTGCTTCTGTCGCCCTCGGGCGAAGCGACGCAGGATTGGTCGAGGCAGAAGCAGATCGACCCGAAGATCAACGATTTCCGGCTCATCCAATACGACATGATGTTCGGCACGCGCAATTCGGCGCCCGACTTCTTCCCCGAAACGGTGGGCAAGCTCGTCGCGCAGACGCGCTGAGGGGGCGCCTTGCGGCAGCAGACCCGTCCGCAAGTGGACGTTGTGTTCCAGTAAGGTCCGGATTGCGCCTCCGCTGCGCTGGCCTTCCCGGCCTTGCATTCCGGCAGATTTGCTGTATAGACCCGCGCAATCTGCCGGTCCTTGCTGGGGGCTGAACGGAGGGCCGTGGCTTTTCGAAGCCGCGACACGAAGCCAGAAGCGCTTCTAGCCTCCCGTGTCTCCGCTCTCGACCGTCTCGCGATGCTCCTTTCTTCCCCGCGCCCTGGCGGCCGGGTCAGACAAGTTGCAGAGGCTTAGCCGCGAGGGCCGGTCCAGAGAAACGAAGAAAGGCAGAAAGACATAATGGCTCTTTACGAACATGTGTTTCTTGCCCGGCAGGACCTGTCGCAGCAGCAGGTTGACGCGCTTGTCGAACAGTACAAGGGCGTCATCACCGCGAATGGCGGCTCGGTCGGCCGGATCGAGAACTGGGGACTGAAGTCCCTCACCTACCGGGTCAAGAAGAACCGGAAGGCTTACTACACGCTGATGGACATCACCTGCCCGCCGGCCGCGCTCAACGAAATGGAGCGCCAGATGGGCCTGTCGGAAGACGTCCTTCGCTTCCTCACCGTCAAGGTCGAGGCGCATGAGGAAGGCGCCTCGGCGATGATGCAGAAGCGCGAAGAGCGTTCCGAGCGCGGCGGCTTCGGCGACCGCGACCGCGGCGACCGCGGCC
>JAFKFE010000011.1 GCA_017308345.1 Alphaproteobacteria bacterium
CCACCGCCTCCGAAGACATGGAAACGGAAGGGGATATGCAGGTGGGAACTGGTCGTCAAGCGAGGCGGGCGTGTCGCCGAAAGTCGTCGGCGGTCCGGCCCGCCTCTTTGAGCAATTCCGGGAAGAATATGAAGCGATCAGGCCCGGCGGTTTCGCCGTGGCCTTCCGTCCGGAAGTGCGTCAGAACAAGAGCCTTCAGGGACTTGGAGCGAATTCCGCGCCGCGGCGCCGGCGCCGGTAGCCGATGGCGTAGAGCAGGAAGGCAAGCACCGCGAACACCGCGAAACCGGGTTGCGCAAGCACCCAGGCGACGGCGCCGTCCCAGACCAGCGGGCCTGCCTTGGCGCGCACGAACGTCTCGAACGCCGCCCGCGTGTCCGGCGAGACCGCCAGCCAGCTTGCGTTGAGCGGCGTCATCACCAGCGAGGAGGCGGCGACCGAGCGCGTCGTGTCGATCACCGCCATGATGACGGAAACCGACAGCGCAACCATAGCCGCCAGCCGAAAGATCAAACGCAACATCGACGCTCTCCCCGGGAAAGCTCCCGTCTGCCCCGCAATCGACATAGAGCGTGCGTAACTCCCACGCAATCGCGACCGGTGAAATTAACGGGCCAGCGCGGGCCGGCGCCGGTTGACCCGCCAGATGGCGAAAATGCCGCCGGCGATCGCCCCGGCGATCAGGCCTCCCAGGCCGACAAAGGCCGCGAAAAATCCGCAGGCGCCCTCGAAGCAGCTCATATGGGTCAGGTCCGCGATCACCGAACCGGCGAAGAATCCGGCGCAGGCGCCTATCGCTCCGCCAAGGATGATGCCGAGCAGCGCGGCCAGGATCGAGACGAAGACCGGCGGCCGCTCGGTCTCCGGATTGGCGTAGACCGTCTCGGCGCCGGCGCCGCTGCGCAGGAGATAGATGCACAGCAGGCCGATGGCGATCTCGGCGACGGTGAAGCCCAGCGCCTCGGCCGAGAAGACGAAGTCGGACGCGAGCAGCACATAGGCCTGGCGCACGAGGAGCCAGATGATGATGGCGATTTGCCAGATCGTGTAGTGGCGCGGGAAACGGGCCGACCGGTTGAAGGCCAGACCAAGCAGGTACAGCCCCCACAGAATCGTGATCACGCCGCCGGCAAGGCCGCCATAGATCAGGAAGAAGACGCTGTCCGGCAGGCTGAAGTCGCCGATCAGCCGCCAGTTCGAGATCAGGCCGTAGGCCGACAGCCCCATGACGATGACAAGCCACGCCACCGGGATGAAGGAAAGCCCGCTGTCCGGCCGCCCCGCGGGTCGCTGATCGATCGATGCCATGTCAGGACGATGCCTCCCCTCGCAAAGTCCAATGCAACTCCACTAGACAGCGGTTTCATCGCGAATTGCGTGAAACCACTATTGGAGCGGTTCGGCGACGCCATCAAAGGCCGAAGCACTCCGGGCAGTCGACAGGCAGCCGGGGCCGAAGTCAAGCGCGAACGGTCCGCGGGGCACCGACGACATCACGGCGATTGCCGCCTTTGCTCCTCGACCGCTTTCAATCGCACCACCGACACCGAGCAAAGGGCTCGCGCCACGACCTTGGTCGAGACGCTGCCGAGGTGCCGTCGAATTGCCGAGGACGATCGCGCGCCAACGACGATATGCCCGACATCGTTGTGCTCGGCGTAGTTGAGGATCGCGTCGGCGGGACTGACGGCCTCGAGCACGTGATAGCTTATGCGGTCTTCCGGCAGATGCAGCGGACGCGCCCAGTCCTTCAGCGCGACCAGCCGCTGCAGATAGACCAGGCGTCCCGATTCGTCGACGCTCGGCGTGTTACCGACGATCTCGGTCTTCAACACCGTCACGCAGGCCAGCCACGAATCCTGACGCGCCGCAAGCACGCGCGCGGTTTCGTTGAGAACCTCGCCTGCCAGCGCATCGCTGCCATTGGCAAGGTCGACCGCGGCCAGAACGATCGGTGGCCCGGCGCGTACACTGGAGCCGGCCGGCCTCCCCACCATCGACTTCTCGTCCGTCCCGCGGAAAAGATTCCTGATCGCGCTCCAGGCACCGTCGTTCGATGGCGCGCGCTTCCTGACAACCACGACCTGGTCGGGGTTTCTGAGGTCCGAGAGAACGTGCGCGGCCTCGCCATACCGCCTCGATCTGTCGACTTCGATGCATCGGAGAATGACAGCCTCCAGCCATCTCGGTATGGCCTTGTCGACGTCCCGCGGCGGCCTGGGCGCATGATAGAGCCTGCGCTTCATTCCCGCGAAGGTGGCCGGACGCCCGAACGGCTCCTCGCCCGTGGCGAGTTGATAGAGGATGCAGCCCAGCGCGAACACGTCGCTTGCTGGATCCGACCTTTCGCCCAGCACCTGTTCCGGCGACATATAGGCTGCCGTGCCCATCGGCACGGAACTCTCCTCGCCGAGAAGGTCCGGAAGCTCTGCATGGCGGGCGAGGCCGAAGTCCAGAAGAACGGCGCCGCGCTCGGCAAGAATGATGTTCTCGGGCTTGAGATCGAGATGGACGACCTTCTGGCGATGCAGGGCGGCGAGCGCCCTGGCGATTTCGGCGCCGATCCTCGCCACCTCGTCGGGCGGCTGCGGCGCGGCGTTCGTCAGTTGCTCCAGACCGACGCCGGCGACGAACTCCATGGCTATATAGGGAACCTTTGCCAGGCTTCCGGATGCCACGAAGCGCGGCACATGCGGACCCGACAGGCGTTTGAGGATCAGTTCCTCGGCCTCGAAGCCGAGGATGACGGAAACGTCGCCGCCCGGGTCGAGAAAAGGGATCTTCAAGAGAAGCGGGAAATCGAATTCCGGATTTTTCGCGCGCCATAGCGCGGCCATGCCGCCGGACTGAAGCCGTTCGATGAGCTCGAAACCGTCGATCCTTGCCCCTGCCTCGAACTTCTGCATCCATCGCCTCCAGAGCAATTCCAGGAAAAGTGTAAAACGGTTTTCCGTCCGGAATTGCGTTAAACCAAAGAGCTGGAGCGGTTCGCCGTTCCGCGGAAACGGCGAACCGCCCTAGCGGCCAATCTTCAAGCGCATGCCGAGCCACCCGGGCAAGCCCGACGCCTGAATCTTGCGGGCGGTTTCTTCATGATCGTAAGGAACGCGCACCATCGTCAACTCGCGCCGTTCCGTGTCGAGAAGCGCGAAGCAGGCGGCCGGGTTGCCGTCCCGCGGCTGGCCGACCGCCCCGACGACGACAAGATGCCGACGCAATTCGGATACCGGCGCCGGCACATTGTCCAGCGGCCGGAAGTGAACCGGCCGAGCGCCGGGCAAGGCATAGTAGACGGCAGG
>JAFKFE010000012.1 GCA_017308345.1 Alphaproteobacteria bacterium
GCCATGCGCGGCAGGTTGGCGATCGACAGGCCGAGCGTCCTGGTGCTCCTGGAGCGCACGGTGATCATGCCGTCGACATGGTCCTGCAGGTTCTTGCCGACGCCGGGCAGGTCGAGGACCGGCGTGATGCCGATCTGCCGAAGCTCAGCCGCCGGCCCGATGCCGGACGTCATCAGGATCCTGGGCGAGTTGATGGCGCCGGCCGAGAGAACGATCTCGCGGTTGGCCGAGAGTGTCTTCAACTGGCCGTCATGCCGCACGCGCATTCCCGTGGCGCGGCCGTTGGCGATGACTAGATCGGTCACCTCGCATTCGCTGAGCAGCGTCAGGTTCCCGCGATCGAGCACGGGGCGCATGAAGGCGCTGAAGCTGCTGAAGCGCTGTCCCCGGTTCTGCGTGACGTTGTAGATCCCGAGGCCGAACTGGCTCTCGGCATTGAAGTCCGTGTTGGCGGGCAGGCCGGCATCTTTCCCGGCCCTGACGAACATTGCGGAAAGCTCGTTCGGATCGCGCGGATTGTCGACCAGCAACTCGCCGCCGGTGCCATGATAGCGCGGGTCCTGGCCGAGCAGATTGCGCTCCAGCTTCCTGAACACGGGCAGCACGTCGCTGTAGGCCCAGCCGGCGCAGCCGAGCCCGGCCCACTCGTCATAATCCTCGGCCGCGCCGCGAATATAGACCATCGAGTTGATCGAGCTCGACCCGCCGAGCGCCTTGCCGCGGTTGACCGGAATCCTGCGGTTGTTGAGCTCAGGCTGCGGCACGCCGACGAAGCAATAGTCGTAGTCCGGGTTGCCGTAGAGCGAGAGGATGCCCGCCGGCACTTTGACGCGCAGGCTGTTGTCGCTGCCGCCGGCCTCGATCAGGCAAACCCGGACGGACGGATCGGCGCTCAGCCGATTGGCGACCACGCAGCCGGCCGAGCCGGCGCCGACGATGATGTAGTCAAATTCCGTCGCTTCCATCCAACCCCCAAGACGCGGTTTCAAGCCGCGGGTTCTTCCCAGACCGGTGTGCCGCCGACGATCGTTTTCAGCACCTTGATATCAGCGATTTTGTCCGTCTCGATCCGCAGCGGATCATCGGAAAGGACGATGAAGTCGGCGAGCTTTCCCGCCGTCAAACTGCCTTCGTCATTCTCCCGGTGGCCGGCAAAGGCCGCCCCAAGCGTATAGGCATGCAGCGCCTGCGCGACGGTGATCTTTTGCTCCGGAACCCAACCACCTTCCGGCTGATGGTCCCGGCTTTGGCGCAGCACCGCATTGCGAATGCCGATGAGCGGATTGAGGTCGACGATCGGCCAATCGGTTCCGAACGCGACGGCGCCGCCGGCCTCGAGGATGGAGCGAACAGGAAAGGCGCGTGGCAGGGATCCGGAGCCGACACGCACTTCCCAAAGCCCTTCCATCCCCAGCCACTGGTCCCGCGGATAGATCATGGCGGGCTGGAAACTCGCTATCGCCCCTGTCTCGGCAAAACGCTCGATGTCGCGCGCGGTGGGTATTTCGCAATGCTCTACCCGCGGCCGGCGCTGCCGCGAGCGTTCCCCGTCCGCGGCATAGGCGTCGAGCGCCATTTCGATGGCGCCCGTTCCGATCGCATGCGTCCAGACCTGAAAGCCTTCCCGCTGCGCATGGCTGACGGCCGCGTTGTAGGCGGTCGCCTTCCACAGGCATGTCCCGGTCTCGCCCGGCTTGTCGGCATAGCCCTGGGGCATGAAGCCGGTGTGGGATTCCAGCACGCCGTCCAGGAAGAATTTGATGACGCGCCCGTCGAGAAAGTCAGGGTCGAGGTCGTTCCGCCATCCCGCTACGCGCGCAATCACCTCGTCGAGGTTCGACTCCGGATTGACGATGCTCGAAAGCGTGAACCGCAGGCTCAATTCGCCGTTCGCGCATATCTCCGCCAGCAGGGGGACGGCCTCGTCGTCCATCCCCGCGCTTTGAACCCGCGACAGTCCCAGACGGTTTGCTTCCCTGATGGCGGAGAGCAGCGCCGATCGCATATCCGATTGCGAGGATTGGGGGAGCAGCGTTTCAAACTTGGACCAGGCTTTCTCCTTCAACCATCCGGTCGGCTCACCGCTCGCATCCCTTACGATCTCGCCACCTTCTGGATCGGGTGTATCCCGCGTGATGCCGGCAAGTTCCAGCGCCTTGCTGTTCACCCAGGCCGCGTGCGCCATGCCGGAGCGGAAGAAGACGGGGCGGTCGGCAACGACTTGATCGAGAAGCGATTTGTGGAAGCCGCCTTCCGCTAGATCGGGGTAGCCGTAACTGAATTCGCTACCCACGATCCAGGCGCGATCCGGATGGGCCTGCGAATAGGCCTTCAACCGGGCGAGGACATCGCCGAACGTTTTTGCCTCGCGCAACCGCACTTCATCGAGGTATTTGCTTCCCCACGCGAAATGGACATGGGAGTCGATGAAGGCGGGCATCGCGAACCGGCCGCCAAGATCGACGATTTGGGCACCGGCGGACGCCTGCGACTTGACGAAGGACCAGGAGCCGACAGCCGCGATGCGGTCGTCTCGAACCAGCATCGCCTCCGCATGGGGATTCGTCGCATCGACCGTGTAGAGCGCGCCGTTCGCGTAAAGGGTCTCCTGCGCCATTTCACTCTCAGCGGTCGTCGCTCTCATGTGGGTGATGAGGGCAAGGAACCATCAAATCCGAGGTGGAAGAATAACTTTTTCCGGTACCCGTACTTAGGGTTTGCCTAAGCCTGCCCGATGTTCGCAGATGTTTTGTGGACGTTGATGGCGGGAAATCGGAGCGCGCTCCGCGATACCGCGACAGCGTTTAGGGATAAGCTAAGCACTGACACATGAAATCATAATTTTCGCTCCTGAGGCTCGCCGGTAAAGCAAATCGGACCTCCATCACAGCGGCGAAAGCCCTATCGAGAGAGACGTGGACATGTCGGTTGAGAAGGTAGACACGCTTGTCGTCGGCGGCGGCCAGGCCGGGGTGGCCATGAGCGAGCACCTGACCAAATGCGGCGTGCCGCATCTGGTCCTCGAGCGAGGCCGGATCGCCGAGCGCTGGCGCTCGCAGGCATGGAGTTTCCCGTAACGGGTCCCGATGGTTTTCCCTCCAAGGAGGAGGTTGCTGACTATTTCGTAGCCTACGCGAAGCAGATCAATGCGCCGATCCGCTGCGGCGTGGAGGTCAAGCTTGTGCAGAGGAATGTCGGGCGGCCCGGATTCCGCGTCGAGACGTCGGATGGCGTGATCGAAGCGAACAGCGTGGTCGCCGCCACGGGACCTTTCCAGGTCCCCGTCATCCCGCCTCTCGTTCCCGCGGATAGCGGCATCCTGCAAATCCACTCCAGCGCCTACCGCAACCCGGCGCAGCTGCCGAAGGGCGCGGTGCTGGTGGTCGGAGCTGGCTCGTCGGGCGTGCAGATCGCCGACGAGCTCCTGCGCGCCGGCAGGCGCGTCTACCTCTCGGTGGGCCCGCACGACCGTCCGCCGCGGGCCTATCGCGGGCGCGATTTTTGCTGGTGGCTGGGCGTGCTCGGCAAATGGGATGCCGAGACGCCGGGACCGGGCACCGAGCACGTCACGATCGCGGTCAGCGGCGCGCGCGGCGGCGAAACGATCGCTTTCCGCCGTCTGGCCGCGCAGGGGCTTACGCTCGTGGGCATGACCAAGACCTATAAGGACGGCGTGATGAGCTTCGCGCCGGACCTTGCCAGGAACATCGCCCGCGGCGACGCCAGCCTGATGTCCCTGCTTGACGAAGCCGACGCCTATGTCGCTCGCAACGGTCTCGACCTTCCGGAAGAGCCATCTGCCCGCCGGATCGATCCGGACCCGGAATGCGTGGCCAATCCGATCCTCGAGCTCGATCTGGCCGGGGCCGGGATAGCGACGATCATCTGGGCGACGGGCTTTGCCGTGGATTACAGCTGGCTGAAGGTCGATGCCTTCGACGAGAGGGGCCGGCCAAGGCACCATCGCGGCGTCTCGACCGAGCCAGGGATTTATTTCCTGGGCATGCCCTGGCAGTCGCGAAGGGGGTCGAGCTTCATCTGGGGCGTCTGGCACGATGCCAAGCATGTGGCGGACCGTATCTCGACGCAGCGTAAATACCTGGCCTACCACGCCGCCGCGAAGCGCGAGCCCGTGGACGCCTGACCAAAGCTTACGTTGCGAGCCCGACCCTGACGGAGACCAAGATGGCGCATACGCGAATTCGCAAATTCAACACCAAGGAAACCTATCCCGAGCAGAAGCTCGACAACGATCTCTGCCAGGCGGTCGTCACGCGCGGCGGCCGCACCGTCTATCTTCGCGGCCAGTGCCCGCAGGATCTCGACACGGCCAAGAACATCGACAGCCATGATCCGGCCGAGCAGACGCATAAGGTCATGCAGAATATCAAGCAGCTCATCGAGGAATGCGGCGGCACGATGGAGCATCTGGTGAAGGTGGTGGTCTACATCACCGATGTCCGCCATCGCGAGGCCGTCTACCGGACGATGGGCGAATACATCAAAGGGGTCTATCCGGTTTCGACCGGCCTGGTCGTATCGGCCCTGGCGCGGCCGGAATGGCTGGTCGAGATCGACGGCACGGCCGTTATCCCGGACTGAGCGCCATGACCTTCTCCATCGTCGCGCGGTGCCGGCGCACGGGCATGTTCGGGGTGGCGGTGTCCTCGTCGTCCCCCGCGGTCGCGGCCCGCTGCGCCTATGCGCAGGCCGGGGTCGGCGCGGTCGCCAGCCAGAACGTCACCGACCCGACGCTCGGGGTCCGGGCGCTGGAGCTGATGGCGCGCGGCGCCTCCGCCGCCGAAGCCGTCGCGATCCTGAAGCGCACGGCCGCCTTCAGCGAATACCGCCAGGTCCTGGCGGTCGACGCGGCCGGCGGCAGCGCGATCCATTCGGGGCCGAAAGCGCTCGGCATCTGGGCCGAGGCGCGCGGCGAGGATGTCGCCTGCGGCGGCAACCTGCTTGCCAACGACAAGGTTCCGCAAGCCATGGTCGATGCCTTTCTTGGCTCCGAGGGTCACCTCGGCGACCGGCTGATCGCCACGATGCGCGCCGCGCTTCAGTCCGGCGGCGAGGCGGGGCCGGTCCGCTCCGCCGGCATGAAGCTGGTGCGCGATGTGTCATGGCCCGTCGCCGACCTGCGCTGTGACTGGACCGAGGACTGTCCGATCGAGCAGCTGGCCGCGCTGTGGGAGATCTACAAACCCCAGCTCGACGCATACGTCACCCGCGCCCTCAACCCGTCCGACGCGCCGAGCTACGGCGTTCCCGGTGACGAGTAGCCCGGCAGCCTGGAGCCAGCATGAGCGAACTCAGCCATAAGGACTGGATCGGCAGGGCGTCCGCGATCCGCTTTCGCGACAAGGCCTTCATCGACGGCAAGGCGGTTCCCGCGCGCTCCGGCCGCACCTTCGCCAGCGTCAATCCGGCCACGGGATCGACGCTTGCCGAGGTCGCCTCCTGCGGGGAAGAGGATATCGACGTTGCCGTCGCGGCGGCGCGGCGCAGCTTCGAAGCCGGCGTGTGGTCGCGAACGAGTCCTCAGCATCGCAAGGAGGTCCTGCTGCGGCTTGCACAGTTGCTGCGCGAGAACCTGCAGGAGCTGGCGCTGCTGGAATCGCTGGACATGGGCAAGCTGGTCGAGGATGCCGCCACCATCGACGTGCCGGGCTCGGCGGCGATCTTCCAGTGGTATGCCGAGGCGATCGACAAGGTCTATGACGAGGTGGCGCCGACGGGCCATGGCGACTTGGCACTGGTGCGGCGCGAGCCGCTCGGGGTGGTGGGCGCCGTGGTGCCGTGGAATTTCCCGCTCGACATGGCGACCTGGAAATGCGCGCCCGCTTTGGCGGCGGGCAATTCGGTGGTGCTGAAGCCGGCCGAGCAATCGCCTTTCTCGGCGCTCAGGCTGGCGGAGCTCGCCATGGAGGCGGGCCTGCCCGCCGGCGTGCTCAATGTGGCGCCGGGCCTCGGCGAGACGGCTGGCCAGGCGCTCGGCCGCCATATGGATGTCGATTGCCTTGCCTTCACCGGGTCCACCGCCGTCGGCAAGATGTTCCTGCAATATTCCGGTCAGTCGAACATGAAGCAGGTCTGGCTGGAGACCGGCGGCAAGAGCCCCAATCTGGTGTTCGCGGATTGCGAAGACCTCGATGCGGCGGCCGACATGGCCGCCTTCGGCATCTTCTTCAACCAGGGTCAGGTGTGCTCGGCCAATTCCCGGCTTCTTGTGGTGCGCGGCGTCAAGGACGCGCTGGTCGAGAAACTGGCGGAGCGCGCTGCCGCGACCCAGCCCGGCGATCCTCTCGATCCGGCGTCCAGAATGGGTGCGATGGTGGA
>JAFKFE010000013.1 GCA_017308345.1 Alphaproteobacteria bacterium
AGGCTGTGGCCAAGCATGCCGGCCAGCGCGGCTCGCTGGAGCAGATGATGTCGCAGTTGCAGACGAGCGGTCTGAAGGAATTCCCGCTGGTCATCAAAGGCGATGTGCAGGGCTCCATCGAGGCGATCAACGCCGCTCTCGAAAAGCTCGGCAACGACGAGGTCAGGGTGCGGATCGTCCATTCGGGCGCCGGCGGCATCACGGAAAGCGATGTCTCGCTCGCCGAGACCTCGGGCGCCGCGATCATCGGCTTCAACGTCCGCGCCAACGCGCAGGCACGCGACGCCGCCGAGCAGCAGGGCATCGAGATCCGCTACTACAACATCATCTACAACCTCGTGGATGACGTGAAGGCGGCGATGTCGGGCCTGCTCTCGCCGGAGCGGCGCGAGACGATGCTCGGCAACGCCACGATCCTCGAGATCTTCGACATCTCGAAGGTCGGCAAGATCGCCGGCTGTCGCGTCACCGAAGGCAAGGTCGAGCGTGGCGCGGGCGTGCGCCTGATCCGCGACAACGTCGTCGTCCACGAAGGCACGTTGAAGACGCTCAAGCGCTTCAAGGACGAGGTTGCGGAAGTGCCGGGCGGCCAGGAATGCGGCATGGCCTTCCAGAACTACGAGGACATGCGCGTCGGCGACGTCATCGAGTGCTTCCGCGTCGAGATGGTGAGCAGGACGCTCTAAATTCGGGTATACTCGCCGAATGAAACGGGCGGTGGCCGAAAGGCTGCCGCCCAGACCCCTTTATGCATGCGAGACATGTGGCGTGGTCCCATCCCGCGCTTCACGATTTCAGGACCGAGGAAATGTCCCGTTCGACAACATCAGGCCCCTCCCAGCGCATGCTGCGCGTCGGTGAGCAGGTGCGCCATGCTCTTTCCGAAACGCTCCAGCGCGGCGAGATCATCGATCCGGTGATCGAGAACAGTGTCATCTCGGTCTCCGAGGTGCGCATGTCGCCCGATCTCAAGATCGCCACCGCCTTCGTCTCGCCGCTCGGCGCGGGTGATGACAGCGCGGTGGTCGAGGCGCTCAACAAGCATGCGAAATTTATCCGCGGCCGTGTCTCCGGCGCGCTGAGGCAGATGAAGTACATGCCGGAGTTCCGCTTCCGGCTCGACACCTCCTTCGACAATTTCGCCAAGATCAATGAACTGCTGAAGTCGCCCGAAGTCGCGCGCGATCTCGGTGACCACAAGGACGAGGAATAGTGGCGCGTCGCGGCAAGAAGAAAGGCCGGCCGGTCTCCGGCTGGGTGGTATTGGACAAGCCGGTCGGCATGGGCTCGACCGAGGCCGTCTCCAAGATCAAATGGCTGTTCCAGGCCGAGAAGGCCGGCCACGCCGGCACGCTCGATCCGCTGGCCTCCGGCATGCTGCCGATCGCGCTGGGCGAGGCCACCAAGACGGTTCCCTACGTGCAGGACGGCGCCAAGGTCTATCGCTTCACCGTGGCCTGGGGCGAGGAGCGCTCGACCGACGACCTCGAAGGCCCGGTGACCAACAGCTCGGATAAACGCCCGGCCGAGGGCGAAGTGAGGGCGCTGCTGCCGAAATACACCGGCGTCATCATGCAGACGCCGCCGCAATTCTCGGCCATCAAGATCGCCGGCGAGCGCGCCTATGATCTTGCCCGTGAAGGCGAGACCGTCGAGATACCCGCGCGGGAAATTGAAATCGGCCGGTTGGATATTATCGAGCACGATGCCGACAGGACCGTCTTCGAGGTCGAATGCGGCAAGGGCACCTATGTGCGCTCGCTGGCCCGCGACATGGGCCGCGATCTCGGCTGCTTCGGCCACATCGCCGAATTGCGCCGCGTCGAGGTCGAGCCGTTCACGCCGGACGATTTTGTCACCGTAGCCGAACTGGAAGCGGCTCGTTTTGGCGGCAGGACGCAAGCAAGCCCGGACGAAGCCGAGGCCCCGGTCGATTTCAGCGCCATCGACGCGCTGCTGGTCGAAACGGCGGCGGCGCTCGATTGCCTGCCGCAGGTCGCGGTCAGCGACGACGCGGCGACGAAGATCCGTCTCGGCAATCCCGTCATCATTCGCGGCCGCGACGCGCCGGTCGAGGCCGAGGAGGCCTGCGCCACCGCGCGCGGCAAGCTGGTGGCCATCGGCGCCATCGAGCAGGGCATGTTCAAGCCCAAGCGGGTCTTTGTCGGTTGAATCCGGTACTAAGCGTTTGAAATTGAGGCAATTCCGGACGGAAAAACCGCCGCGCGCCTTTTCCCACCTTTTGGGATCATGCTCTAATCTCGGCTGAGCGCGGAGGCCCAGGGACTTCATGGCAAAGGCTGATACAGGCAAGAAGCGGGCTCCGCTGATAACCCGTCGGCCGCCGGTCGGGGCCTCGCCCGGCACGCTCATCGCCGATCCGGCGGCGCGGCGCAGCGAGCTTCGGCTGACATTGATCTCGCCCCGGAAATACGAAACCATCGACAATGCCTCGATCGACGATCTCAACGCCCATTGCGAGAAATGGCCTGTCGTCTGGCTTGATTGCACGGGGCTTGCCAACATCCCGCTGATCGAGGAGATCGGCCGCATCTTCAACCTGCACCCGCTGGCGCTGGAGGATGTCGTCAACACCGGCCAGCGGCCCAAGGTGGATTTCTACGAGGACCATGCCTTCGTCGTCATGCGCATGATCGACGATGTCACCTCGCATCGCTACGAGCAGATCGCGCTGTTCTTCGGCGGCAATTTCGTCGTCACTTTCCAGGAACGCGAGGGCGATCCGTTCGATCCGGTGCGCAAGCGCATTGCGGCCGCGCTGCCCAACCGGCTGCGTTCGCGCGCCGCCGACTATCTCGCCTATGCGCTGATCGATGCCATCGTCGACAGCTATTTTCCGCCGATCGAGACAGCGAGCGAAATGGTCGACGGCATCGAGGACGAGATGCTGAACAGGCCGCACAAGCACCAGATGCGGCAGTTGCATGAACTCAGGCGCGACGCCAGCGTCCTCAAGGGCGTGCTGTGGCCGATGCGCGACGCGCTGGCGACGCTGATCCGCAATGACGCACCCTTCGTGAAGGCCGAGACCAAGATCTTCTTCAACGACACGCTCGACCATTCGCTGCGGCTGATCGAACTGGTCGAGAACCAGCGTGACATGCTGACAGGTTTGATCGAGATGCATCTGTCGCTGACCCAGGCCCACACCAACGACGTCATTTCCTATCTGACGATCGTCTCGGTGATCTTCATGCCGCTGACCTTCCTGGTCGGCGTCTGGGGGATGAATTTCGATCCGGAGAGTTCGCCCTGGAACATGCCGGAGCTGAAAGCCGTCGGTCTGATTGCGTTCTTCAAATCGAAGAAGTGGCTGTAGCCCTTGAATTACCCCGTTTTGGCGACCAGACCCTGCGACAAGCCGGCTTGACGATTGGGCTGGCGTTTTTTCCGGAATTGCACTATATGCGCCGCAGCTTCGCGCCCTGACGCGTCGCTTGCACTGGCCCCTGCTGGACGACATCCCGGCTGTGGGCGTCCCGTTTCCTCCAACAGATAAGGAAAAGCACGATGTCGATTACTGCCGAGCGCAAGAAGGAACTGATGACCGAATTCGCGACCGCGAAAGGCGATACCGGGTCTCCGGAAGTCCAGGTTGCCATTCTTTCCGAGCGCATCAAGAACCTGACCGAGCACTTCAAGGACCACAAGAAGGACAACCATTCCCGCCGTGGCCTGCTTGCTCTCGTTTCCCAGCGCCGCAGCCTGCTTGATTACCTCAAGCGCAAGGATGACGCGCGCTACCAGACGCTGATCGACAAGCTCGGTCTCCGTCGCTGACGAATTGACCGGCGGGCTCTCCAAATGGGCCCGCCGGTCACGCATTGGCGCATCGGATGGTCCGGTGCCTCGATGCTGGGAAATTCCCCTCCGCGCATGGCGCGTTCCGGAAACAACGGTTTTCGGCGTCATGCGCAGGGTCGGCCGATCAGTTGGCCAACCGGCCTACCAACCGGCCAACCGGGTTCCGGACTGCAGAGGGCTATCCGGAACCGCCCATGGACGGTCATGGGGCAGGATTGCAGGATGCTCGCTCGGCTCGTGAGCCGGATTTATCGAGCTTCCCGTTGTCTTGCCCGTGGCTGCCCGAAGGAAGCCAGGGAAGGGAGAATCCGCGACCGTTAAGGACGGCGCGGCCCTTTCCGCATATGAAGGACAAGATATGTTCAATCAACACAAAGTGGAAATCGAATGGGGCGGCCGTCCGCTCATCCTGGAGACCGGCAAGATCGCGCGCCAGGCTGACGGCGCGGTGCTGGCCACCTATGGCGAGACCGTGGTTCTGGCCACCGTCGTCTCGATGAAGGAGCCGAAGCCCGGCCTCGATTTCTTCCCGCTCACCGTCAATTACCAGGAAAAGACCTACGCCGCCGGCAAGATCCCGGGCGGCTACTTCAAGCGCGAAGGCCGTCCGAGCGAAAAGGAAACGCTGGTTTCCCGCCTTATCGACCGCCCGATCCGCCCGCTTTTCGCCGACGGCTACAAGAACGACACCCAGATCGTCGTCACCGTCGTCCAGCATGATCTCGAGAACGACCCGGACATCCTGTCGATCGTCGCCACCTCCGCCGCGCTCACCCTTTCGGGCGTCCCCTTCATGGGCCCGATCGGCGGCGCCCGCGTCGGCTACATCAACGGCGAATATGTGCTCAACCCGCATATCGACGAGATGCAGGAATCCAAGCTCGACCTCGTGGTCGCCGGCACCGGCGATGCCGTGCTGATGGTCGAATCCGAGGCCAAGGATCTCTCCGAGGACCTGATGCTCGGCGCCGTGATGTTCGG
>JAFKFE010000014.1 GCA_017308345.1 Alphaproteobacteria bacterium
GCATCCTCACCAACAATCCTGACCTCGAGAGCAAGACCTCGCAAAGTGGGAACCGGTTTTCGGCGAAGGTCATGCTCCAGCAAGGTGCGGTTGCCACGGCAGCCTTAAGGGGTTAACGGGTGCGCCGACAAAGCGTGCCTTCGGACAGCAGGGACTGGACTATGGGCAAGGTAACAGGCTTTCTCGAGATCGACAGGCAGGTGCACAAGTACCAGCCGGCTTCGGACCGCATCCGGCATTTCCGCGAATTCACGCTGCCGATGTCCGACAAGGAGGTCGAGAAACAGGCCGCGCGCTGCATGGATTGCGGCATTCCGTTCTGCCATGGGCCGACCGGCTGCCCGATCCACAACCAGATCCCGGACTGGAACGACCTCGTCTACAATGGCGACTGGGACAGCGCGATCCGCAACCTGCATTCGACGAACAACTTCCCGGAATTCACCGGCCGCATCTGCCCGGCGCCCTGCGAGGAAGCCTGCACGCTGAACCTCGAGGACATCCCGGTCGCCATCAAGACGGTCGAGCAGGCGATCGCCGACAAGGCTTACGAGACCGGCCACATCCGGCCCTATCCGCCGGAGAAGAAGACCGGCAAGCGGGTCGCCGTGATCGGCTCGGGCCCGGCCGGCATGGCGGCGGCGCAGCAGCTCGGCCGCGCCGGCCACGATGTGCATGTCTATGAGCGCGAGAGCAGGCCCGGCGGGCTCATGCGCTACGGCATTCCGGACTTCAAGATCGAGAAGCATTATATCGATCGGCGCATCGAGCAGATGCAGGGCGAGGGCGTCACCTTCCATTGCGGCGTCAATGTCGGCGTCGACGTGAAGGCCGCCGATCTCATCGGGGAATTCGACGCCGTGCTCTACTGCGGCGGTTCCGAAACGCCGCGTCCGGCCGGTATTCCGGGCAGCGATCTCAGCGGCGTCTACGACGCCATGCCCTATCTGGTGCAGCAGAACCGCCGCGTCGGCGGCGAGCCGATCCAGTCCTCGGCCTGGCCCTCGCATCCGATCATCGCCGGCGGCCAGCATGTCGTAGTGGTCGGCGGTGGCGACACCGCGTCGGACTGCATCGGCACAGCCTTCCGACAGGGCGCGGTGCGCGTCACCCAGCTCGACATCCGTCCGCAGCCGCCCGAGAAGGAAGACAAGCTGTCGGTATGGCCCTACTGGGCGACCAAGATGCGCACGTCCTCCTCGCAGGCCGAGGGCGCCGAGCGCGAGTTCCAGGTGGCGACGCTGGAATTCATCGGCGAGGACGGCCAACTGACCGGCGTGCGCTGTTGCGAGGTGGACGAGAAGCGCAAGCCGGTCGCCGGCAGCGAGTTCGTCATCCGCGCCGACCTGGCCTTCATCGCGATCGGCTTCGCTGGTCCCGCGGGCGACAGCCTGATGAAGGAGCTCGACGGCAAGATCAAGGTCGTCACCGACAGCCGCCGCTCGCGGAATGTCGAGGCGAACGATCGCGACTACAGGACCAGCGTCGACAAGCTCTATGCCGCGGGCGACGTGCGTCGCGGCCAGTCGCTGGTGGTCTGGGCCATCCGCGAGGGCCGCCAGGCGGCGCGCTCGATCGACGAGGCGCTGATGGGATCGACGGTGCTGCCGCGCTGAGACCGTTTTGAAATTCTACTCCTGCGGCCAGTTGCCGGCGTTTTCTGCGCTTCCGGCCTTCGCCGGCCAAAGCATTAATGAGAAACGTCGCGGCAACTGAGGCTATGGCCGGCGTAGGCCGGTGCTCACGTACGTTAACGTACGCTCCGCTCCGGTTCTCCAAAACACCACCATCTGACTCGCGGGAGCGAATTTCAGAAACGGTCTCCAGGCCGATGAGCTACTGATTGACGTCCGTCGTCGTGTCGGGCGCCGCTGCCGCGGTCGCCGGCTGGGTCTTCGGCGGCCAGGAAAAATCGTCGGCGCGGCCTGGCGAGGCCGCAGGGGCCTTGCCTTCCAGGATCAGCTTTTCGCCGGGCAGGTTCGGATCGGCCCTAGCCGGCTGCGTGGCGCCGAGCAGTTCGGCGCCGCCGTCGAGCGCGGGGTCGCCGAGCAGCATCGGCGCGGTGCGGTCGACGATGACGGGCGCCGCGGCCGGCTTCGGAGCCTCGACCGGAGCGCCGGTGGGCGCGGACACGGTGGTGATGCTTCCCGGCGCCGCCAGGCCGAGGATCTTGGCCAACGGCTTTTCCGTGTAGAAGGCAAGCTTGCGCTTGCCGGCCTTGGTGACGTTGATGCCGTCGTCGGAACGCAGGCGGACCGGCTGGCCGTTGATGTCCGGGCCGGAGGTGACGAAAGCGCCATTCTCGTCGACGAAGCCGTCCCAGACATCGACGAACTCGCCGCCATGCCTTTCGGCGGCGGAGCGATAGATGTCGTTGAAGGCAAGCATGTCCGAGTTCATTTTCGCCACCCGGAAAGCCGGCATGCCGACCCACAGGAACGGCACCTTGGCGTCCTGTATGGCCTTGCCGAGCGCATCCGAGCGGCGCTCATATTCCTTGGTCCAGTTCTCCGAACGCGGCTGCTCGCGCACGTCGCCGACCTTCATCTGCTGCCGGTCGTTCGAGCCCAGCATGACGATCACGACCGCCGGCTTCTCGGTTTCGATCAGCGATTTTATCTCGGCCGGCCAATTGTAGAAATCATCGCGAACGAAACCGGACGAACCGTTGCTGCGCGCGACGATCCTGACGGCGGGATTGTCGGCAAAGGCGGTGTCGAGGCCTTCGGCCAGCCCGCCCGCCAGGAAATCGCCGACCACCAGCACGACGCGGGCGTCGGTCGCCTTCTCGACGATCGGCGTTTCAGGCTCCGCCGGCGGGCGCGGCTTGGGCTTCTTCTTCGGTTTCGGCCTTGCTTTCTGGATTTCGACCGGTGGCTCGACGCGTTCGCTGCGGCGCGGGAACAGAAGGTCGCGCAGCGACCAGCCGCGGCTTTCCTCCTGCGCGAAGGCAGGGGCGTGGAAGGCGCCGGCGGCGGTGACGACAAGCACGGCAAGGGCGAGAATCAGGATCGGCGCCCGGCGAATGCCCTGCCTGATACGCGCAACCGGAACCAAACACCTCTCCATCCCTTGGCGCGGCCAAAGGCCACGCACAGGCGTAAGCGCTAGAGCATTGAAAGGACGCCTGGCGCTTCCGCAGGCCCTACTTCTTGCGGAGCCATTTGAGCACTTCCATGCTCGGATAGCCATCCGTGGTCAAACCGACCTTGGCCTGATAGGCCATGATGGCGTCTTTTGAGCCATCGCCTATCTTGCCGGCGAACTTGCCGTCATAATAGCCA
>JAFKFE010000015.1 GCA_017308345.1 Alphaproteobacteria bacterium
GGCTGCTTCGCGCCAGTTATCGTCGTTCCGTCAGTCCGTGCGCGATCCCGGAAGCGGATCATAGCGTTGCCCGTCGGTTGGCGGCAGAGAGGGTTGCCCGAGGCGAAAGCGCGGATCGTGTCGGAAAGCTATGAAATCGGCGCGGCCGTAAGCGCGGTGGCCGGCGGCATGCCTTGTCCCCGCGGCAGTCGTTCGCGTGGCGTCGGGCGGCTCGTCAGCCGTTGGCGGCATCGTCGGCGTGCGGACCGTTGTTTACTCCCGCGGTGGGCTGAACCCGAGATGGGTGATCGTTGCGATCACCCATCTCGTGGCGGGGCCTATATCTCCGTGACGAACTTGGTCCGCAGATAGGCGTCCAAACCCTCGATCCCGGACTCCGACCCGTAGCCGGATTCGTTGACGCCGCCGAAAGGGGTCTCCGGCGTGGACACCATCATATGGTTGACGCCGACCAGGCCGGCTTCGAGCGCGAGCTCGCTTTTCTGCGCAAGCGCCATGTCGCGGGTGAACACGAATGAGGCCAGTCCGTAAGGCAACGCGTTCGCGCGCTCGATCACTTCGTCGAAGGTTGAGAAGGTGGTTGCCGGAGCGATCGGTCCAAACGGCTCTTCCGACATGATACGGGCGGTATCCGGGACATCCCGCAACAGGGTCGGTCCGTAGAAATATCCCTTGTTGCCGCGACGCTGCCCGCCGGTGACGACCTTTGCGCCGTGGGACTGCGCGTCCGCGACGAAGGCGTCCATCGCTTCGAGACGGCGCGGCGCGATCATCGGCCCCATCTGGATGCCGTCGTCCAGGCCGTTGCCGATCTTCAAGCGATTGGCGCGATCGGCGAACCCCGACAGGAAGGGTTCATAGACGGCTTCGTGAATGTAGAAACGCGTCGGCGATGTGCAGACTTGCCCGGCGTTGCGGAACTTGAACGTCACCAGCGTGTCGAGCGCTTTTTCCAGGTCGGCGTCCTTGTGGACGATCACCGGCGCATGGCCGCCGAGCTCCATCGTGCAGCGCTTGAGCGTGTCCGCCGCCTGTTTCTGCAAGAGCTTTCCGACGGCCGTCGAGCCGGTCAACGAGACTTTCTTGATGATCGGCGATGCCAGCAGATAGCTGGATACTTCCGATGGGACACCGAACACGATGTTGAGCACGCCCGCCGGCAGTCCCGCTTCCTGGAAGCAGCGGGCCATTGCAACGGCGGTTCCAGGCGTCTCTTCCGCCGGCTTCAGGATGATCGAACAGCCGGCGCCCAACGCGCCGGCGATCTTGCGGATCGTGTTGCTGGCGGGAAAGTTCCAGGCGGCGAAGGCGGCCACCGGTCCGACAGGCTCCTTCAGCACCATCTGGCGCACGCCCGGCAGCCTGGCGGGCACGATCCGGCCATAGGCGCGCTTGCCTTCCTCGGCATACCATCGCGTGGCGTCCGCGGCGAACTGGACTTCGCCGGTGGCTTCAGCCAGCGCCTTGCCGTTCTCCATGGTCAGGGTCCGGGCAATCTCGGCCTTGCGCTGTTCGATCAGATCGGCGGCCCTGGACATGACCACCCAGCGCTGCTGCGCCGTCATCGCCTTCCATACCCTGAAGCCTTGCGCGGCCGCCGCCAGCGCCTCGTCCAGGTCGGCAAGGCTGGCATGCGGGACTTCAGCAAGGACTTCCTCATTGGCCGGATTGATCAAAGGTTCCGATTTTCCCTCGGAACCTTTCCGCCACACGCCTGCAATCAGCAACTCGACCTTTTCCGAATACATAGTCCGTTCTTCCTCTTGATCCTGACCGTCCTGAACCAGGCGACGCCGAATGCGTGCGTCCTGGACGGTGCCTGCAGCCATTCCTGCAAAGGGCGCTTGACTTGTATGCTGTATACAATATGGTGTCGACATGATTTTACAACGCCTCCCAAAACTGGCAGCCGCCATCCCCGAAAGCCTCGCCGAAATGCTGGAGGAGGAGATCATTTTGGGGCGCCTCAAATCCGAAGAGCGGTTGACCGAAGAGTTCGTCGCTGAACGCTATGGCGTCAGCCGTTCGCCCGTTCGTGAGGCGCTGCGCTTGCTGGAGCGCGACGGTCTCGTCATCCGCGAAGCGCGGCGCGGGATTTGGGTCGCGCCCATGTCGCAGCGTGATTTCGACGAGGTCTACACATGCCGGATCGCATTGGAGGGGCTTGTTGCCCGCCAGGCTGCTGAATCAAACGATACCGAACGCAAGAAGGAGTTCCGCGGCCTTTTGGTCGAGCTGAAGGAGGCGCAGGCGCGCAACGACGCCCGGCAGTTCTTCGCCGTCGATGTCCGCGGTTCTGCCCTGGTCTACGATCTGGCCGCGAACCGTACGTTGACCCGCCTTTTGCAAGGGCTCGAGAAACAGGCGCTGCGCTACCGCTTCCACGCCTATGAGCAGGATCCCAAGATCGTCAAACTGTCGCTGGATGATACCGCGCGCATTTACGACGCGATCACAGCCGGCGATGGCGACTCGGCCCAGGCAATGACGGAGAAGCTCATCCGCGAGATTTGGCAGAGCATGCGCGAAAAGGTGCGCGACTATTTCGGTCAGTGATTGTCATGTTGGCGTTCAACTCTTCCTTTGCTGTCGTCGACAGTCATACCGCCGGGCATCCGACGCGTGTGATCTTCAGCGGCATCCCCCGGCTCGACGGCAGAACCGCGCGGGAGCGCCGCGACGATTTCCGCAGCCGCTTCGATCATTTGCGCGCCGCCCTTCTGCATGAGCCGCGCGGTCACGCCGCGATGGTCGGGCTGGTCCCGGTGCCTTCCGACGTAGCGGATTACGGCGCCTTCTTCATCTCGTCATACGTCTATCTCGATATGTGCGGTCACGGCACGATCGGCTTTGCCAAGACGCTCGCGTTCACGGGGCAGATAAGCCGATCGACAGGAGACAGCTTCACCCTCGAGACGCCGGCGGGCGTCGTCACTGTCGGCCTGGTCTGGGGCGAGAGCGGCGCGCTGGAATCGGTGCGGCTGAAGAATGTGCCGAGCTATGTCGGCTTGGAAGGGCTCGAGGTCGACGTAGCCGGTATCGGCCGGGTCCGGACGGACATCGTCTATGGCGGCATGTGGTATGCCCTCGTCGATGCCGCGCAACTGGGGCTGGAACTGGCCCCGGGCCATGCGTCGCAACTGATGCTCAAGGGCTCCGCCATCAAGACGGCGATCAAGGAAGCGGTTGCCGGGATGCCGCTTTTCGCCGGCGCGGCGGCGCCGAGCGTGCTGTTCTACGCGGCCGATGCGCCCGACAGCGCGACGCATTTCCTGG
>JAFKFE010000016.1 GCA_017308345.1 Alphaproteobacteria bacterium
GTCATGGAAGCGCTCGGCATCAAGCGCGGCGACTACGTCATCCGCGTCAACAACCGCAAGGTTCTGGACGGAGTGTTGGAAGCAATCGGGCTTGGTGGCGACCAGAACGCCGGGCGCCGGCTGACCGTGCTGCGCGCCATCGACAAGCTCGACAAGATCGGACCCGAGGGGATCGCGCACTTGCTGGGCGCCGGCCGCAAGGACGAAAGCGGCGATTTCACCAAGGGCGCCGGTCTCGAACGCAAGGCGATCGAGACGGTTCTCTATTTCATGAATTACGAACCGGGCACGGCGGCCGGCGAATGGCGCAAGCTGGAAGCCGCGACCGACATTTCGCCGAATGCGGCGCAGATACGCTGGCTGAAGACGCTCGACTATTTTGCCGATACCGGCCGCGAGGGCGTCGAGGAACTGGCGGCGATCGCGGCTATGGTGGATGCCGCGGGCTATGCCGGCCGCGTGCTCATCGATACCTCCGTCGTGCGCGGCCTCGAATATTACACCGGGCCCGTCTTCGAGGCCGAGCTGCTGGCCGAGATTCCCAATGACGAAGGCCAGATCGTGCGCTTCGGCTCGGTCGGAGGCGGCGGGCGCTATGACGGGCTGGTCTCGCGCTTCCGCGGCGAGCCGGTGCCGGCGACCGGCTTCTCCATCGGCGTCTCGCGGCTGATGACGGCACTGAAGAACCTCGGCAAGCTCGACACTTCGGATGTCATCGCTCCGGTCGTGGTGCTGGTGATGGACAAGGACACGGACAGCCTCGGCCGCTACCAGAAGATGGTCGCCGAGCTCCGCGCCGCCGGTATCCGCTCCGAAATGTATCTCGGCGGCGCCGGCATGAAGGCGCAGCTCAAATATGCCGACCGCCGCGGCAGCCCGGTGGCCATCATCCAGGGTGGCGACGAGCGCGCCAGGGGCGAGGTGCAGATCAAGGACCTGATCGAGGGCGCGCGCATGTCGGCCGAGATCACCGACAATGCCGAATGGCGCGCCGCAAGGCCTGCCCAGGTGACGGTGGCGCAGAGTGAGCTGGTCGCCGAGGTGAAGAAGATATTGGCGGCGCAGGCAGCCGATCGCGCCAAAACCTATCCATGACCTCCCGCCCCGCCATCGCCGCCGACATCATCAACCTTTTCGCCGCCCGCGACACGCACGCGGTGGAAGTCGCGGTCCTGCAGCCGGCCGACCCGTTCCTCGACATGGCCGGCGAGGACCTGCGCCGGCGCATCTTCCTGACTGAGAGCGAAACCGGCACGACGCTGTGCCTCCGGCCCGAATTCACCATTCCGGTCTGCCTCGACCATATCGCCAGCCAGGCCGGCACGCCGCGCCGCTACTCCTATCTCGGCGAAGTCTTCCGCCAGCGCCGCGAGGGCGGCAACGAGTTCTTCCAGGCCGGTATCGAGGATCTCGGCGACGGTGACACGGCCGCTGCCGATGCCCGTTCGCTCGCCGACGCGCATGCGCTGCTGTCGCTGGCGCTGCCGGGCCAGAAGCTTGCCATCACGCTTGGCGACCAGACCCTGTTCGAGGCGGTGCTGGCGGCCCTTGGCCTGCCGCGCGGCTGGCGTATGCGGCTCGCGCGCGCCTTCGGCTCCGCGCCGATGCTGGAAGCGGCCCTTGCCGATCTCGCCAATCCGCCGCGCAACAGCCAGCTTTCGGGTCCCGTCGCGTTGCTGGTGCTCGACGGCGATCAGGAAGGCCTTGCCGCGCACATTGCCGCCGGCATGGAGGAGGCCGGGCTGTCGGCGTCGTCCGGCCGCGCGCCGGCCGATATCGCGCGCAGGCTGATCGAGAAAGCGCAACTGCGCAGCGTGCGGCTCTCCGACGAGGCCTTCTCCGCGCTGAAGGGTTTTCTCGAGATCGACGTCGCGCTCGACAGCGCGCCCGCGGCGCTGGAAAAATTCGCCGCCGATGCCGGTTTGTCGCTGGGGCCGGCGCTGGAAAATTTCGCCGCCCGCGCCAAGTCGATCGAGGCCCATGGCCTGTCCTCGGCGCAAATCCGCTACGATGCAGCCTTCGGCCGCCCGCTCGACTATTATACCGGCCTCGTCTTCGAGATCGCGGTCCAGGGGGGCGACCGCCCGCTTGCCGGCGGCGGCCGCTATGACCGGCTGCTGACGCTGCTCGGCGCGAAGAAGCCGATCCCCGGCGTCGGCTTCTCGGTCTGGCTCGATCGCATCGAGGCCTTGCGGGAGGGCGCGCGATGATCACGCTGGCTATTCCCTCCAAGGGCCGTCTCAAGGAGCAGTCTCTCGAAGTGCTGGCCAAGGCCGGCCTGGCCGTTGCCCTGCCGGAGGACGACCGCAAATACCGAGCCCGCATCGAAGGCCTCGACGCTGTCGAAGTGGCCTTCCTGTCCGCATCCGAGATCGCCGGCGAGATCGGCCAGGGCGCGGTCGATCTCGGCATCACCGGCGAGGACCTTGTGCGCGAAAACCTCGCCGATTGGGAAGCGCGCGCCGAGATCGTCGCCCGCCTCGGCTTCGGCAATGCCGATGTCGTGGTGGCGGTGCCCGACATCTGGCTCGATGTCGACAGCATGGCCGATCTCGACGACGTCGCCGCCGATTTCCGCCAGCGCCACGGCCGGCGCTTGCGGATCGCCACCAAATACTGGCGGCTGACGCAGCAGTTCTTCTCGCTCAAGCACGGCATCCAGGTCTACCGCATCGTCGAAAGCCTCGGCGCCACCGAAGGCGCGCCGGCGGCTGGGCTCGCCGATGTCATCGTCGACATCACCACGACGGGCTCGACGTTGCGCGCCAACCATCTCAAGGTTCTGGGCGACGGCACGATCCTGAAGTCGCAAGCCTGTCTCGTTGCTTCGAGGAAGCAGCGCGATGCGGCGGACGAGGCATTGTTGCGGGAAATCGCCGCGAAGATGAGCGCTCTGCCTTCCCCTTGAGAGGGGGAGCCACCTCTACCTTCGGCGGGTTTTCACCGTCACGGCAGGCTGATAGGCTGGGTTATCCCGGGAGGAGACGGCGATGGCGATCAAACTCGACGAGCTCATGAACGCCACCAATCTGCGGGGGCGCGGCGCGAGTGGCGCCTTCATTGCCCCGGTCGATGGAAAGGCGCATGTATCGGGCGACCGGTCGGTGCCTTTGCTCGACAAGACCATCCCGGAACTGTTCTCCGACACGGTGAGCAAATACGCCACGCTCGACGCCGCCGTCTTTGTCGGCCAGGACAAGCGCTTCACCTGGAGCGAGCTTTCCGACACGGTCGATGCCCTGGCAGCCGGCTTCCTGGCGCTCGGCCTGGAGAAGG
>JAFKFE010000017.1 GCA_017308345.1 Alphaproteobacteria bacterium
CACCACCGGCGACGACATCGACTTCGCGCTGCTGGTCGACGGGCTGGAGGCGGAGCGCGAGCAGGGCATCACCATCGACGTCGCCTACCGCTTCTTCGCCACGCCGAAGCGCAAGTTCATCGTCGCCGACACGCCCGGCCATGAGCAGTACACGCGCAACATGGCGACCGGCGCCTCGACCGCGGACCTCGCCATCGTGCTCATCGACGCGCGCCAGGGCGTGCTGCGCCAGACCAGGCGCCACTCCATCATCGCCTCGCTGCTCGGCATCCGCCACATCGTGCTCGCGGTCAACAAGATCGACCTCGTCGGCTTCGACGAGGCCGTGTTCGACCAGATCGTCGCCGACTACGGCGAGTTCGCGAAAGACCTTGGCTTCGTCAGCGTCGTGCCGATCCCGATGTCGGCGCGCTTCGGCGACAACGTCACCAGCCGATCGGAGCGCACGCCCTGGTATTCCGGGCCGTCGCTGATCGAGCATCTCGAAAACGTGTCGGTCGATGAGGCCGCCGTGGAACTGCCTTTCCGCTTTCCCGTCCAGTATGTGAACCGGCCGAACCTCGATTTCCGCGGCTTCGCCGGCACCATCGCCTCGGGCACCGTCTCGCAAGGCGACGAGGTCGTCGTCGCCAAGTCGGGCAAGGCGTCCCGGGTCAAGCGCATCGTCGCGCATGGCGGCGACCTCGATCAGGCCATCGCCGGTCAGGCGATCACGCTCGTGCTCGAGGACGAGGTCGAGGTGTCGCGCGGCAACATGCTGGTGTCGCCGGCCGCGCGCCCGCAGGTCGCCGACCAGTTCGCCGCCAACATCGTCTGGTTCGACGAGCAGGCGCTGCTGCCCGGCCGCTCCTACATCCTGCGTACCGAGACCGATCAGGTGAGCGCCAACGTCACCGAGCTCAAATACCGGGTCAACGTCAACGATTTCGCGCATGAGGCGGCGAAGTCGCTCGACATCAACGAGGTCGGCGTCTGCAACCTCTCGACGCGCGCTCCGATCGCCTTCGATCCCTTCGCCGAGAATCGCACCACCGGCGCCTTCATCCTGATCGACCGCATCACGAATGCGACCGTGGGCGCCGGCATGATCCTGCATTCGCTGCGCCGCGCGGAAAACATCCACTGGCAGTCGCTCGATGTCGGCAAGCGCGGCCGCTCCGACCTGAAGAACCAGCGTCCGGCCGTGTTCTGGTTCACGGGGCTTTCAGGCTCGGGCAAGTCGACCATCGCCAACCTGTTCGAGAAGAAGCTGTTCGCGTCCGGCCGCCACACCTATATCCTCGACGGCGACAATGTCCGCCACGGCCTCAACCGCGATCTCGGCTTCACCGATGCGGATCGCGTCGAGAACATCCGCCGCGTCGCCGAAGTCGCCAAGCTGATGGCCGATGCCGGCCTGATCGTCATCGTCTCCTTCATCTCTCCCTTCGCCGCCGAGCGCCGCATGGCGCGGGACCTGATGGCCGAGGGCGAGTTCGTCGAAGTGTTCGTCGACACGCCGTTCGAGGAATGCGCAAGGCGCGATCCGAAGGGCCTTTACGCGCGTGCGCTCAGCGGCGAGATCAAGAACTTCACCGGTGTCGATTCTCCCTATGAGGCGCCGGAGAATCCGGAAATCCATCTCAAGACGCTCGGCAGGAGCCCGCAGGAGATGGCGGAAGCCCTCGAACACTGGCTGATCGAGCGCGACATTGCCGAAGAGCAGTATGACAATGGCGGCGGTATCTGACGACGAGGCCATGCTGGGCGTTTTCGAACGCCTGGCGCTGGATGCGGGGCGCGAGGTGATGCGCGTCTTCCACGAAGGCTGCGCCGTCGACAGCAAGGCCGACTCCTCGCCGGTGACGGAAGCCGACCGCGAAAGCGAGAAGATCATCCTGGCCGGCCTGCGCGCCGCCTATCCGGACATCCCTTGCGTGGCCGAGGAAGAGGTCGCCGCCGGAATTGTCGCCCCCGATCTCGACGGCGCCTTCTTCCTGATCGACCCGCTCGACGGCACCAAGGAATTCGTCAACCGCCGCACCGATTTCACCGTCAACATCGCTCTGGTCCGTCACGGCATGCCGGAAGTCGGCGTCGTGTTCGCGCCATGCACCGGACGCTTCTTCAGCGGACGGCCGGGCAAGGCCGAGGCGCTGGAGGTCGATGCCGGTTATCGCGTTGCCGGTCGCCGGCCGATCACGGCGCGGGAAGGGGGCACGCCGCTCGCCGTCGTTGCCAGCCGCTCGCACAACACGCCCGAGACCGAGGCTTCCATCCGTGACCTCGGCCCCGCCGAGATCGTCTCGGTCGGCTCGTCATTGAAATTCTGTCTGCTCGCCGCGGCGGAAGCCGACGTCTATCCGCGCTTTGGCCGCACCATGGAGTGGGACACGGCGGCGGGTGACGCGGTGCTGCGCGCCGCCGGAGGCATGACGCGCACGCTGGACGGCCAGCCGCTCACCTACGGCAAACGCAACCAGGCGAGCGACAGCGATTTCGCCAATCCGTATTTCATCGCGAGCGGGAAGAGCGCCGCTTAAGGCGCTGGTTATGCCGCCGCGACATGCGCCGAGTTCGAGCCGATGTAGTTGCGGATCGTCTCGACGATGCGATCCTGGTCGGCTTCGCTGAGATAGGCGTGCATCGGCAGGCACAGGATCTGCTTGGGCAATTCTTCCGAGACGGCAAGGCCCGTCGGCGTGCGCGGATAATCCTTGTAAGCCACTTGGCTGTGCAGCGGCTTCACATAGTAGATCACCGACGGAATGCCCTTTTCGCCGAGATGCGCCTTCAACCCGTCGCGCTTCGGCGTCTCGATCGCGTACTGCGCCCAGGCCGAGCGGCCGTTCCCGAGATTGCGCGACGCCTTGACGATGTCGCCCAGGCCCCTGGCGTAGCGGTCGGCGACTGTCTGGCGCGCGACCATCTCTTCCTCCAGGATGGCGAGCTTCTCGATCAGGATCGCCGCCTGCAGCGTGTCGAGGCGAGAATTGATGCCGATGCGGACGTTGTCATATTGCGTCTCGCCCTTGCCGTGGAAGGCGAAGGATCTGAGCTTGTCGGCGAGCGCGCCGTCATTGGTGAACATCGCGCCGCCGTCGCCATAGCAGCCGAGAGGCTTGGCCGGATAGAAGCTGGTCGAGCCGACATGGCCGAAGGCGCCGCACATGGTGGCGTCGGCGGAACCGCCCATCGACTGCGCGGCGTCCTCGATCACCAGAAGGTTCTCGCGCTTGGCGATCGCCATGATCGCGTCGTAGTCGGCGGCGAGCCCGAACAGGTCGACC
>JAFKFE010000018.1 GCA_017308345.1 Alphaproteobacteria bacterium
GCCCCAGATCGGCGAGAGGATCAGCTTCCAGGCGAAGACGACGATGACGAAGGACAGGATCGTCGGCACGAAGATCGCCGTGCGGTAGAAGGCGGTGAAGCGCAGCCTGGGGCTGGAGAGAAGCGCCGCCAAGAGGATGCCGATCGGGTTCTGCACCAGCATGTGGATGATGAAGAACCAGACATTGTTCCTCAGCGCGTTCCAGAAATTCACCGACCAGTTCAGATCGCCGAACAGCGTGCGGAAATTGCTGAAGCCCACAAAGACCTGGGCCTGTTCGATGTTGCGGAACAGGGAGAGCTGGAGCGTGCCGAACAACGGCAGGATCATGAATGCGGTGTAAACCAGCACCGCCGGCGCCAGGAAGACGCCGACATGCCAGCGGATCGGTCTTTTCGGTCGCGTTTCTTCAGCCATGAGTTCGGTAGCCATGAGTTCGGTTCCCCGCCGTCTCTGGGTTCCAGTTCAGGTGATGCCAGCTGACGCCTCGATGCACGGCCCGATCATCCCCTTCGGGGAAGAACCAAGGCCAGCGACAGATCGGCTCCGTCTTCCCCGCGAGATCGAGGGTAGGACCGGGAGGCTGCGCCGACAATCGCTATCTAAAACTGTTTGAATGCCGGCCGGGCATGTGCCCGGCCGGCCCGTTGCCTGAGCTTGTTATTTCGCCGGCTTGTACCAGCTGTCGAGGCCGTCCTGCAGCTTCTTGGCTGCGGCTTCCGGCGTGTCGGTGCCGTTGATCACGTTGGCCGATTCGACCCAGGTCTCGTTCTCGAGGTTCGGCGTGCCGCGCGACAGGATCTGGTAGGTCGAGCGGATCGTCGACTTGCACTTGCCGCGCCAGGAGACGAATTCCTGCGCCAGCGGGTCTTCCATCTTCACCGGCGAGGAGTTCAGGCTGAAGAAGCCCGGCAGCGCGTTGGCGTAGATGGTGGCGAAGTCCGGCGAGGCGACCCAGGACAGGAACTTCTTGGCCTCTTCCGGATGCTTCGACGCTGCATTCAGCCCCATGCCGATATCGGTATGGTCGGAGATGTAGCAGGTGTCGCCGGCCTTCTCGACCGGTGGCGGGAAGGCGCCCATCTTGAACTGGGCCTGGGTGTTGAACAGGCCAATCTCCCACGAGCCGGCCGGGTAGATCGCGGCGCGGCCGAGCGTGAACAGGTTCTGGCTGTCGGGATAGGTCTGCGCCTCGAAGCCGTCGCCCAGATAAGGCTTCCACTTGGCCAGTTCCTTGTAGGGCTCGACCCAGTCGGCGTCGGTCAGCTTCTGCTCGCCCTTGATCAGGGCTGCGCGGCCTTCCTCGCCCTTCCAGTAGTTCGGGCCGATATTCTGGTAGCCCATGGTCGCGGCTTCCCAGAGGTCCTTGGTGCCCATCGCCATCGGGATGTAGGTGCCGTCGGCCTTGATCTTGTCGAGCACGGCGAAGAACTCGTCGCGGGTCGTCGGCACCTTGAGGCCGAGCTTGTCGAAGGCGTCCTTGTTGTAGATGAAGCCGTGGATGACCGAGGCCATCGGCACGCAGAAGCTCGACTTGCCGTCATCGGTCTGCCAGGCGGACTTGGCGACGGGCGAGAAGTTCTCCATGCCCGACAGCGTGGTGAGGTCGGCGAGGTTGCCCTTCTTGAACAGCTCGAGCGACTTGTCGAAGGGGCGGCAGGTGATCAGGTCGCCCGCCGAGCCGGCGGCGTGCTTGGCGCCGAGTGCGGCGTCATATTCGGTCGGGGCCGAAGGCGCGAACACCACCTTGATGCCGGGGTTCTTGGCCTCGAAGGCCGGGATCAGCTTGTCCTTCCAGATGGTCAGGTCGTCGCCGCGCCAGCTTTCGATGTTGAGCGTCACGTCTTCGGCCAGAGCCATCCCGGTGGTGCCGAGGATGCTTGTGCCGAGCAGAAGGGCCGTCAGTAGTTTGGTCTTCATCTTCAGTCTCCCTGTTGACCTTTTTCAGGTTCGGTTTTGATGAGAACAGGAGCTCAGCACCCCTTGTTCCCCTCGCAAGCCCGTTTCACCCCGATGGAAATCCGGATGAAACAGGCCCTACTTCTTTGTTAGGGCATGATCTTTTCCGAAAAGCGGGTCCCACTTTTCGGGATCATGCCCTAGCGCGGAAAGCGCCGGCCTGAGTTTCTGGCCGGTTCCTTCCAGTATCTTTTCGGCTGCGTTGGCGCTGGCGGCGCCCGCGGCGAGCAGAATGGCTGTCTTGACGCCGCCGCCGCTTTGCTCGAGCAGGCGGGCTGCGTCGTCGCGGCTCCTGCCGCTGATGGCGGCAACCATGCGCACGGCGCGGTCGCGCAGCTTGATGTTGTCGGCGGCGAGGTTGACCATGTAGCCGTCATGGACATGGCCGAGATGGATGGCGGTCAGCGTCGACAGCATGTTGAGCGCGATCTTCTGCGCGGTGCCCGCGCCCATGCGCGTCGAGCCGGCGATCAGCTCCGGCGGCGTTTCGAGCAGGATGGCGACGTCGGCCTGCTTGAAGAGCTTGGCCCCCCTGTTGTTGGCGATGGCGATGGTTGCCGCGCCGCGGCGCCGTGCCTCCTGCAGAGCCTGGACCGCATAGGGAGTCGAGCCGCTGGCGGAGATGGCGATCAGGCAGTCGCCCTTGCCGATATCGGCGGCGGCAACAGCCGCCGAAGCTTCCTCGGTGTCGTCCTCCGGTCCGCCGGCCAGCGCGCGGAAGGCTTCGTCGCCGCCTGCAATCAGGATGGCGATGCGGTCGCGCGCAATGCCGAAGGTGCCGGGCAATTCCAGCGCGTCGGCCACGGCCATCAGGCCGGAGCTGCCGGCCGCCGCGTAGGCAAGCCTGCCGCCGCCTTTCAGTTGCCTGGCGATGAGTTCGGCGGCGACGGCGATCGCCGGAATGGCCCCGTGCGCGGCCTTGGCGGCCTCGACCTGGGCGTTGGCCAGGAACGCCAGAATGGCTTCCGGGGCCTGGACGTCCAGCCCCTCGGCATTCTGGTGGAGCGCTTCCGTGCGCGTCTCGGCCATCCATTTTCCTCCAACTGGGCAAACAATACCAAAAAAATACCACTTGTCCACACGCATTAACGAATTTCGGGCAATGGGACTCGCTCGCTGGCAAATTATCGTGGGTTTTCAATAAAATGCGCCTTAATCTTTTTTGAACCGAAATTAATCCTTGGCTATTGGTATTTTATTGGTATTATCCGGGCCGAGGAGAAAATCGCTTGAAATTCGTGCTTGGCATCGATGGCGGCGGCACCAGCTGCAGGGCGGCCCTTGCGACCGACGACGGCGCCGTCGTGGGC
>JAFKFE010000019.1 GCA_017308345.1 Alphaproteobacteria bacterium
TGTTCGCGCTGGTCGTGGTGGAAGGCCTGCTGCAGCGCGCGCGGCCGCGTTGAGAAAGAAGAAGCCGCCGGGGCCGGCGTTCCGGCCGCGCCGGAGCTGGCGCCGCCGCCCGCTTCCTTCTTCTGCGCCTCGACGCGTTGCTGCTCGATGCGGGTCTGCTCGCGCTGCTGCTCCATGCGCGGGTTCATGTAGAACACCTGCCAGAGCGTCAGGATCAGCACCGACAGCGCGATGGTGATGAAGAAATTGCGGTTGTTTTCCATCGAAAGCCCTTGGCCTATCGTGTTCCGCGCAGCCGGCGGGAAAGCTCGGCCTTCAACTGGCCGAACGGAATGGCAAGCACGTCCTCACGCCCGACGATGACATAGTCATTGCCGGGCGCCATGTCATCGGCGGCATGCGTGCGCACGGCTTCCCTGAGCCTGCGCCGGACGCGGTTGCGCACCACGGCGTTGCCGACCTTCTTGGTGACGGTATAGCCGACGCGCGGCGCAAGCTCGTCGCCGCGGTCGAGAACTTCAACGAGAAAAAGCCGTCCGCGGCGTTTCTCGCCGCCGCGCACAGCCAGGAAGTCCGCGCGTTTCAGAAGCCGCCCGGGAGTTTTCCCCTTTGGCTTGCCGGTTGCGGGCAACGATCTCGTCTTTCGTTCAGGCGCTGAGCCGCTTGCGGCCGCGGTTGCGGCGGGCAGCAACGACGCCACGGCCACCCTTGGTGGCCATGCGGGCACGGAAACCATGCCGGCGCTTACGGACGAGCTTGGACGGTTGGTATGTACGCTTCATTTGTTTTAATACCGCGGGGTGCGGCCCTTCTTGATTCTGTCACTCTGTAACAGGAGCTTTGCCGGGCCGGCTTAGGCGCGATCGAAACCGCGCCGGGACGAATGGCCCGAGCGTGAGCGGGCTTATAGAAAGAAGGTTTTTGGAAGTCAATCCGCCCCGCCGCGAGGCAATTTTTCGCGGGGGTGCCGATGAAATTGGCAAAAAAGCCGCAAATCGCATAATCTTGGCCGATCAAGGCTTCGTGAAGACCGCGTCATGACGAGTGAAGTCCTGTCCAGCGATGAAAAGGCACGGCCGGCCGCGGCGGATTCGTCGCGGCGGGTGCCGCTGTCGCGCGGCCTGTCGACCAAGCTGCTCCTGCTCACCATCGCCTTCGTGCTTCTGGCTGAAATCCTGATCTTCCTGCCCTGGATCGCCAGCTACCGGGTCAACTGGCTGAAGGAGCGGCTGAGCACAGCCGCCGCCGTGTCGATCGTCTTGTTGCAGGGCGAGCCCAACTCGCTGTCGCATAACGCCCAGAACGACGTGCTGATGGCGATCGGCGCCAAGGCGATCGCCGTGCGCGACGGCGGCGTCTCGCGGCTGCTGGTCGTTTCCGACATGCCGCCCCAGGTCGACGAGCATATCGACATCGCCGATGTCGGGCTGGTCAATGGCATGACCGGCGCGCTCGACACCCTTGTCTTCGGCGGCAAGCGCATGCTGCGCGTCTTCGGCCCGGTCGGCGACAGCGACAAGGAATTCGAGCTGATCATGCCGGACTACCGGCTGCGCGACGCCATGCTGAGATATTCGCGCAACGTCGCCGTCGTCTCGCTGCTCATCTCGCTGTTCACCGCCATGCTGGTCTATGCGGCGATCGACCTGATCATGATCGGGCCGATCCGCACCATGACGCGCTCGATCCTGTCCTTCTCCGAGGCGCCCGACGATCCTGGCCGCGTGATCTGCCCGACGGAGCGTTCCGACGAGATCGGGGTGGCCGAGCGCGAGCTGTCGCTGATGCAGGACCGGCTGCAGAAGATGCTGTCGGAACAGAAGCATCTCGCGGATCTTGGGCTGGCCGTCTCCAAGATCAACCACGACATGCGCAACATCCTGGCTTCCGCGCAGCTTATGTCGGATCGCCTGCGCCAGGTGAAGGACCCGACCGTGCAGTCCTTCGCGCCGAAGCTGCTGCGCGCGCTCGACCGCGCCGTCGCCTATTCGGAGGGCGTGCTTGCCTATGGCCGCACGCAGGAAGCTGCGCCGTCGCGCCGGCGCCTGCGGCTGCGCCAGCTGGTCGACGACGTGCACGGCCTGCTCGACATCGAGGACGGCATCGAGTTCATCAACGCCGTCGAGCTCGCCTTCGAGGTCGATGCCGATTCCGACCAGTTGTTCCGTGTGCTCACCAATCTCTGCCGCAACTCCGTGCAGGCGATGGCCGCCGACACGGAAAGCGCGGTGGTGCGCCGCCTTGCGGTCTCGGCCGAGCGCCATGGCAGCGTCAGCCGCATCACCGTCACCGACACCGGCCCCGGCCTGCCGCCCAAGGCGCGCGAGAACCTGTTCGCGGCGTTCCGCGGCTCGGCCCGCAGCGGCGGCACCGGCCTGGGCCTGGCGATCGCCTACGAGCTGATCCGCGCCCATGGCGGCTCGGTCGAGCTGGTCGAATCGATCGGCGGCCGCACCGTCTTCGCCGTCACCATCCCCGACCAGCCCGTGCGGCTCGACCAGGCGCGCGGAAGTTTGCGCAGGCCTGCCTGAGTTGCTCCCTTTTCCGGCTGAGCGCCGACCCAGGCCGGACGGCATGACGTCGGCAAAACCGCCTGCGACAAAACTTTTGCCGGATTGGCTTGCTTTTCGCAAATTCAGTCGTTAGGGAACACTCCACATCGCGGCCGGCCGTCTCGACCGGAACGCGGGGCTTGTGTCAAACACGGCCTGTTGCGCGCCCGTAGCTCAGCTGGATAGAGCACCAGACTACGAATCTGGGGGTCAGGAGTTCGAATCTCTTCGGGCGCGCCATTCCATCCGGTTGATTCCCTCAGTTTTTTGACTGATCGCGAGCGTCTGCAGGCAGAGAGCGCCAGCGGTGGCTGCCGGCCGGTCTTAATCGACGAGGCATCGGTCCCTGGTGTTAGCAAAACAGATTGCCGTCAAACCCAAGCCAAGTTCGCGAGAGTCAATAGACTCGCCTGCCTCTTTTGGCGAAAGCGCACCGGGCACGTCGAACTCCAACTTAGCCTGCTTCATTCCTGCTTTGAGCGGGATACTCAAGGTTTGCACGCTCGAGGCACGGGTAAATTTCCACTCAATGCCCGCTTTGCCATCCAAACTGACGTGAACGATCTGGTTTGGCCTGGTTTTAGGAACAAAGGCGCGCGCCTTGATTTCCAGTACATCGCCCGGCGCGGCCGGCGCGGAAAGGTCGAACAACAGCGACGCATGTTTTCCGTCCGCCCACCGCCCCCAGTCTTCGACTGCATGAAGCCCGCTGC
>JAFKFE010000020.1 GCA_017308345.1 Alphaproteobacteria bacterium
GAAGCGCAGGAGAAGAATGATGAAACTCAACGATCTGCGTGACAAGGACGGCGCCACGCACTCCAGGAAGCGCCTCGGTCGCGGCATCGGCTCCGGCTCGGGCAAGACCGCCGGTCGCGGCGTCAAGGGCCAGAAGGCCCGCTCGGGCGTCGCCATCAACGGCTTCGAGGGTGGCCAGATGCCGCTCTACCGGCGCCTGCCGAAGCGCGGCTTCAACAACCTGTTCGGCAAGAGCTTCGCGGTTGTGTCGCTGGCCAAGATCCAGGCGGCGATCGACGCCAAGAAGCTCGACGCCAAGGCGGCAGTGACGGCCGAGGCCCTGGTAGCCGCCGGCGTCATCCGCCGCGCCAAGGACGGCGTGCGCGTGCTGTCCGACGGTGAGCTCAAGGCCAAGCTCTCCTTCGACGTCGCCGGCGCCTCGAAGGCCGCGATCGAGAAGATCGAGAAGGCCGGCGGTTCGGTGAAGCTGCCGGAAGCGGCCGCCGCCGAGTAACGGCGATTTGAAGCGCGGCCGACCGGGATGGTTTCGCATTTTCCGTCGAACCGCGCTTGGGCCGGATGAATTGGGCGGCCGCGTCAACGCGGCCGCTTGCATGTTTACGGTCCGGAGCTTATCTCGTGAGCTTCGGTGACACGCGCCGCCTGAGCTGCGGGCATCGAGCGTGACATGGAAATCAAAGAAGTAGAGCAGGATGTTGTCCGAAAACCGCTCCACACTTTTCGGCATCATGTTCTAGCGGAGAATCAGGCATGGCTTCGGCTGCTGAACAACTAGCCTCCAATCTGAATTTCGCGGCCTTCGCCAAGGCCGAGGATCTCAAGAAGCGCATCTGGTTCACCATCGGCGCGCTGCTCGTCTACCGTCTCGGCACCTATATCCCGCTTCCCGGTATCAATCCTGACGCCTTCGCCCAGGCCTTCTCCTCGCAGAGCAAGGGCGTGCTCGGCATGTTCAACATGTTCGCCGGCGGCGCCGTGCAGCGCATGGCGATCTTCGCTCTGGGCATCATGCCCTACATCTCCGCCTCCATCATCATGCAGTTGATGACCTCGGTCATCCCGTCGCTGGAAGCGTTGAAGAAGGAAGGCGAGCAGGGCCGCAAGATCATCAACCAGTATACGCGCTACGGCACCGTACTCCTGGCGCTGATTCAGGCCTACGGCATTTCGATCGGCCTCGAAGGCGGCAACGGCATCGTCAACGATCCAGGCATGTTCTTCCGCATCTCGACGGTCGTCACGCTGGTCGGCGGCACCATGTTCCTGATGTGGCTCGGCGAGCAGATCACAGCGCGCGGCATCGGCAACGGCATCTCGCTGATCATCTTCTCCGGCATCGTCGCCGGTCTGCCGCGGGCCATCTCCGGCACGCTGGAACTCGGCCGTACCGGCGCGCTGTCGACGAGCCTCATTCTCGCGATCATCGTGCTGGCCATCATCGTCATCGCGCTCATCGTCTTCTTCGAGCGCGCGCAGCGCCGCCTGCTCATCCAGTATCCGAAGCGGCAGGTCGGCAATCGCATGTTCCAGGGCGACACTTCGCACCTGCCGCTGAAGCTCAACACGTCGGGCGTCATCCCGCCGATCTTCGCGTCCTCGCTGCTGCTGTTGCCGGCGACGGTCGCGGGATTCTCGCAGGCGACCAACCTGCCGGCATGGGCAAGCACGATCCTGGCCTCGCTCGGCCACGGCCAGCCGCTCTACATGATCTTCTATGCGGGCATGATCGTCTTCTTCGCCTTTTTCTACACGGCGATCGTCTTCAACCCGAAGGACACGGCCGACCAGCTCAAGAAGCATTCCGGTTTCATCCCCGGCTATCGTCCGGGCGAGCGCACCGCTGAATATATCGACTATGTTCTGACGCGTATCACCGTCATCGGCGCCATCTACCTGGTGCTGGTCTGTCTGCTGCCGGAGTTCCTGATTTCGGCGACTGGCGTGCCTTTCTACCTCGGTGGCACATCGCTTCTGATCGTGGTCAGTGTCACGCTCGACACGGTGGCGCAGATTCAGGGTCACCTGATCGCGCACCAGTATGAGGGCCTGATCAAGAAGTCGAAGTTGCGCGGGGGGAAGAGGAGCAGATGAGGCTGATATTGCTTGGGCCGCCAGGGGCGGGCAAGGGGACGCAAGCACAAAGACTGGTAGAAAAACACGGCATACCCCAGCTCTCGACGGGTGATATGCTGCGTGCCGCCGTACAGGCCGGAACCGAGGTCGGCAAGCGTGCCAAGGCGGTGATGGATGCCGGTGAACTGGTCTCGGACGCGATCGTCAACGCCATCGTCGCCGAACGCATAGATCAGCCGGATTGCGCCAGGGGTTTCATCCTCGACGGCTATCCGCGCACGTTGGTCCAGGCCGACGCGGTGGAGGCCATGCTTGCCGAACGCGGTATTGCGCTCGACACCGTCGTTGAACTCGTCGTCGACGACAAGGCCCTGGTTGGCCGAATCGTCAAGCGCGCCGAGGATGCCAAGGCTGCCGGCCAGCCGGTGCGCAAGGACGACAACCCGGCGGTGTTCGAGGAACGCCTGCGCGAGTATTACAAGAAGACGGCGCCGCTGATTGGCTACTACTACGCCAAAGGCAAGCTCAAGACCGTCGACGGCATGGCCAGCATCGATGCGGTGACCGCCGAGATCGGCAAGGTGCTCGCGGCCGCGGCAAAGTAGGCCGGGCCGGCAATTGAAGATTGCGCTTGGCGACAATTGAAGATTGCGCTTGACTGGACTGGGCCGTTGGGGTATGGCGGCCCGTCTTCCTATCAGGCATGGACTTTGCTTGCCCGCAAGGGCAAGGCATCCGCTTTGAACCAGGAAACTCCCGCAAGGGCCGGCCTCCACCGGACGCGGGGCAACTTCGACAGCGCCGGGCATGCCCGGCCCACATGGAGAAAGAGAAGAAAATGGCTCGTATAGCCGGCGTCAACATTCCGACCAACAAGCGCGTCGTCATCGCGCTTCAGTACATTCACGGCATCGGCAAGAAGTTTGCCCAGGAGATCGTCGACAAGGTCGGCATCCCGGCGGACCGCCGCGTCAACCAGCTGACCGACGCGGAAGTGCTGCAGATCCGCGAGACCATCGACCGCGACTACCAGGTCGAAGGCGACCTGCGCCGCGAAGTCTCGATGAACATCAAGCGGCTCATGGACCTCGGCTGCTACCGCGGCCTGCGTCACCGCCGCTCACTGCCGGTTCGCGGCCAGCGCACGCATACCAATGCGCGCACCCGCAAGGGCCCGGCCAAG
>JAFKFE010000021.1 GCA_017308345.1 Alphaproteobacteria bacterium
GGCATCGGTGAACCGCCAGCCGAGCGACGGGTCCTTCTTGCCGTAGTCCATGTGGCCATAGACCTTCTTGCCGTCGATCTCGCGGCCGGTGAAGAACTCGGCGATGTCCTCATAGGCCGACCAGTTGACCGGCACGCCGAGGTCGTAGCCGTACTTGGCCTTGAAGTCGGCCTTGTTCTTCTCGTCGTTGAACCAGTCGTAGCGGAACCAATAGAGGTTCGCGAACTGCTGGTCGGGAAGCTGATAGAGCTTCTTGTCGGGTGCCGTGGTGAAGGACGTGCCGATGAAGTCCTTCAGATCGAGGTTCGGATTGGTGACGTCCTTGCCCTCATTCGCCATCCAGTCGGTCAGGTTGCGCACCTGCTGGTAGCGCCAGTGCGTGCCGATCAGATCGGAGTCGTTGACCCAGCCGTCATAGAGGTTCTGGCCGGTCTGCATCTGGGTCTGGATCTTTTCGACGACGTCGCCTTCCTGGATGACGTCATGCGTAAGCTTGATGCCGGTAATGGCGGAGAAGGCCGGGGCCAGCACCTGTGACTCGTACTGATGCGTCGCGATCGTTTCCGAGACGACCTTGATATCCATGCCGGCAAACGGCTTGGCGGCATCGATGAACCACTGCATTTCCTTTTCCTGATCGGCGCGCGAAAGCGTCGACAGGTCGCCTATCTCCTTGTCGAGAAAGGCTTTTGCCTCGTCCATCCCGGCATAGGCATGGCCTGCTCCAAGCAACAGGACAAGGGCGGTCGTGGATGTTAGAAATTGCCGTCGCATGTGTCTCCTCCAGTCTTAGGTTGCAAGTGCGATCCGGGGCGGCCGCCAGCACGCGGCCGCTCCGACTATTTCCCCCTCTATACGTATCGGAACACGCCAACGGCGTAGACCACGGAGAGAGCGAGAGCCCACCACAGGTTGGGTCCTACCAGACCCAGCCAAGCGAGATGGATGAAGGCGCTGCCGAGCAGCGACAGGAAAAGGCGGTCGCCGCGCGTCGTCTCGAAGCGCAGCACGCCGACGCGGGGGTTGCCGCCGGGCGAGACATATTCCCAAAAGCCCATGCCGCAGAGCATCAGCGCAATCACGATGAAAAAGGCGGCAGTCGGCCACGTCCACGCCATCCAGGAGAAGTCGAGGTTCATGGTCAGACCCTCCCCAGGGCGAAGCCCTTGGCGATGTAATTGCGTACGAACCAGATGACCAAAGCACCGGGGATCAGCGTCAGCACGCCGGCGGCGGCGAGCAGCCCCCAGTCCATGCCGGCGGCCGAGACGGTGCGGGTCATGGTTGCCGCGATCGGCTTGGCGTCCGTCGTGGTCAGCGTGCGCGCGATCAGGAGCTCCACCCAGGAGAACATGAAGCAGAAGAAGCAGGCGACGCCGATGCCGCTGGCGATCAGCGGCATGAAGATCTTCACGAAGAAGCGCGGGAAGGAGTACCCGTCGATATAGGCGGTCTCGTCGATCTCCTTCGGCACGCCGGACATGAAGCCTTCGAGGATCCACACCGCCAGCGGCACGTTGAACAGGCAATGCGCCAGCGCCACCGCGATATGCGTGTCGATGAGGCCGAAGGCCGAATAGAGCTGGAAGAAGGGCAGCGCGAACACCGCCGGCGGCGCCATGCGGTTGGTCAGCAGCCAGAAGAACAGGTGCTTGTCGCCGAGGAAGCGGTAGCGCGAGAAGGCATAGGCCGCCGGCAGCGCCACCGCCACCGAGATCGCCATGTTCATCACCACATAGGTGATCGAGTTGATATAGCCCGAATACCAGGATGCGTCGGTGAAGATGGTGCGATAGTTCGCCAGCGTCGGATTATGCGGAAACAGCGTCAGCGACGACACGATCTCGGCATTGGTTTTGAAGCTCATGTTGATGAGCCAGTAGATCGGCAGGAGCAGCACGACGATGTAGAGCGTCGGCACGATCCACCACCAGCGCGATTCCTCGCCGCGTCGCCGCATCAGCCTCGCCACCTCGTCCCGGGACAGCGCGCTGCCGACCTCGGTGACCGCGGTCTCGCTCACGCGTGTCGTCTCGTTGGCGCCCGCCATCTCTCAGCGCTCCGCGTCGTAGTTGGTCATCACGGTGTAGAACACCCACGACAACAACAGGATGATCAGGAAGTAGACCAGCGACATCGCCGCCGCCGGGCCGAGGTCGAACTGGCCGAGCGCCGTCTTGACGAGGTCGATCGACAGGAAGGTGGTCGAATTGCCGGGGCCGCCGCCGGTGACGACGAAGGGCTCGGTGTAGATCATGAAGCTATCCATGAAGCGCAAAAGCACGGCGATCAGGAGCACGCGCTGCATCTTCGGTAGTTGGATGTAGCGGAATACGGCCCAGCGCGAGGCGCCGTCGATCTTGGCCGCCTGGTAGAATGCGTCGGGAATGGAGACCAGGCCGGCATAGCAGAGCAGCACGACCAGGCTCGTCCAGTGCCAGACATCCATGATGATGACGGTGACCCAGGCGTCGAACGGATCCTGGACGTAGTTGTAGTCGACGCCGAGCGCGTTGACGTAATAACCGAGCAGGCCGATGTCGTTACGGCCGAACACCTGCCAGATCGTGCCGACGACATTCCACGGGATGAGCAGAGGCAGCGCCATCAGCACCAGGCAGACCGGCACGCCCCAGCCTTTCTTCGGCATGTTGAGCGCGATGAAGATGCCGAGCGGCACTTGGATGGCCAGGATGATGAAGGAGAAGATCAGGTTGCGCACCATCGCTTCCCAGAAGCGGTCGGAGTGCAGCAGTTCCTCGAACCATTCGGTGCCGGCCCAGAAGAAGACATTGTTGCCGAACGTGTCCTGCACCGAATAGTTGACGACGGTCATCAGCGGGATGACGGCCGAGAACGCCACCAGCACCAGCACCGGCAGCACCAGGAACCAGGCCTTGTTGTTCCAGGTCTTTTCCATCTAGGCCCCCATCTCGACGCGCGCCATCTCAACCAGCCAGGAATCGGCATAGATGTTGATGCCGGCCGGATCGAACCGCACCTTCGGCTCGGCGGGAACCGTCTCGTCCTCGCCGATGACCGCCATGCGGCGATCCTAGTGACCGGCCGAGGAGAAGCCCGTCAACTGTTGACGGTTTCTGTCCTCAGAATGGAGGACACGGTCCTCTACCGGATAGCGTTGGTCTCACCCGGGGATGCCGGACCGACGCGGAAACGAATTCCTCCAGCGAAGACGTCTCAACCCGACGCGGAAGGGTCGGCATCCCGGGAAGCCTCAACTCGCGCCG
>JAFKFE010000022.1 GCA_017308345.1 Alphaproteobacteria bacterium
AGCCGACGCAGTCGGTGACGGTGGTGACGAAAACGGCCGAAGCCACCGCCGGATCGATCCTGAAACGGTCGAGCACCAGGGGAATGAGGATTCCGGCCAGCGCGGCGGCAAACATGTTGATGATCATCGCCGCCGCGATGATGCCGCCCAGGTTGGGGTCGCGGAACCAGAAGCCGGCGACCATGCCGATCAGCACGGCAAAGACGATCCCGTTGATGAAACCGACGCCCAGCTCGCGGCGGATGATGCGGGTGGCGTTGTAGATATCGAGGTCCTTGGTCGCCAGCGCGCGCACGGTGACGGTCATCGTCTGCGAACCGGCATTGCCGCCCATGCCGGCGACGATCGGCATAAGCACGGCAAGCGCCACGATATGCTCGATCGTGTTGTCGAACAGGCCGATCACAGAAGCGGCGAGAAAGGCGGTCAGAAGGTTGACCAGCAGCCAGGGCACGCGCGAGCGCGAGGTGGCGAGCACCGTGTCGGACAGCTCTTCGTCGCCGACGCCGCCCATGCGCAGAAGGTCTTCCTCCGCCTCCTCCTGGATGACGTCGACCACGTCGTCGATGGTGAGCACGCCGACCAGCCGCTCGTTCTCGTCGACCACGGCGGCGGAGAGCAGGTTGTATTGCTCGAACTCGCGGGCCGCCTCTTCCTGGTCCATCGTAGCCGGGATCGCGTGCAGCGTTTCATGCATGACGTCCGCGACCTTGACCGCGCGCTTGGTGCGCAGGATCTGGTCGAGGTCGATGGCGCCGACCAGCTTGAAGCCGGGATCGATGACGAAAATCCGGCTGAAGCGGTCGGGCAGGTTCTTGTCCTCGCGCATGTAGTCGATGGTCTGGCCGATCGTCCAGAACGGCGGTACGGCGACGAACTCGGTCTGCATGCGCCGGCCGGCGGTCTTTTCCGGATAGTCGAGGGCGCGCCGCAGCCTGATGCGCTCGGTGAAGGGTAATTGCGACAGGATCTCGTCCTGGTCCTCCTTCTCGAGATCCTCGAGGATATAGACGGCATCGTCGGAATCGAGTTCCTGCACCGCCTGCGCGATCTGCTCGTTGGGCAGGTTGTCGACGATGTCGAGGCGGATCGCCTCGTCGACCTCGGTCAGCGCGGAAAAGTCGAAGTCGGCGCCGAGCAATTCGACCAGCGCGCGGCGCTGTTCGGGGTGGAGTGCCTCCAGCACGTCGCCGAGTTCCGACTGGTGGAGGCCGCCGACTTCGCGCTTGAGGGTGATCGTGTCGCGGTCGGCGATCGCCGCGCCGATCTGGGCAAGGAAAGTGGAGCTCTTCGACGGGCGCGGCGCCGGTCGTCTGTCTGTCCTGGCCTTCCACCAGCGCCTCCCGCCAACAGGAATCCCGAAGGGTATCAAAGCAGGTCTAGCGCATGCCCCCGAAAACCGGAAACCGCTTTTGGGAAAATCCAAGGCCTGTCCGGCGGATAGCGCGGCGATGCGATTCGTCTTGCGAGCATCCCGCCTTAGCGCGCTGAATGGCCAAGGAAATGTGGCGGCGGTCGAAAGCTCCCAATTCGCCGACCCGCGGGAGTGACGATGGCCTCGCCCGGCGCAACGGCGCATGCCGCCAAGGGAGGACCTCTTTTCGCCGCTGAGGCAGACGCAATTTGCGAGGGAGAATGGTGCGGTCGAGAAGACTCGAACTTCCACGGGTTGCCCCACAGCGACCTCAACGCTGCGCGTCTACCAATTCCGCCACGACCGCACGTGGTAGGAGCCGGAACCGTCCGGCTCGGGGCCTGTAGCAAATCGTTTCCGGCGAAACAAGTGCGCCGAGCGGAATATTCGTCGCTGATGTGCACAGCCCTTCATATGCCGGTGGAGCACCAACGAAACTGGACGTTTTGACCGATTGCCGCCATATGATGGGAACATCGAGAAAGTTCCATGACAGAACGCAGCAAGATCGCAACGTCATTCCTTCCCCTGCCTGGTTCGGCACCGGTGGAATGGGTGATCGAGCCTGGCCTCACCGCATACCCGGACGCGCTTGCCTTCATGGAGGCGCGCGCCGAGGCGATCCGCAGCGGTGCTGCCGGCGAGATGGTCTGGCTGGTTGAGCATCCGCCGCTCTACACCGCCGGCACCAGCGCCCGAATCGAAGACCTGATCGACCCCGACCGCTTCCCGGTCTTTGCCGCCGGGCGCGGCGGAGAATACACCTATCACGGCCCAGGGCAGCGCGTGGCCTATGTCATGCTCGACCTCAAGCGCCGGCGCGAGGATGTGCGCGCCTTCGTCGCGGCGCTCGAGCAATGGATCATCTCCACGCTTGCCTCTTTCAACGTGCGCGGCGAGCGGCGTGAGGACCGCGTCGGCGTCTGGGTGGTGCGTCCGGACCGGCCCGCCCTGCCGGACGGCACGCCGGCCGAGGACAAGATCGCGGCCATCGGCATTCGGCTCAGGCGCTGGGTGAGCTTCCACGGCATCGCCATCAACGTCGAACCGGACCTCGGCCATTTCGGCGGCATCGTGCCCTGCGGCGTCTCGGACCACGGCGTGACGAGCCTTGTCGACCTCGGCCTGCCGGTCACCATGGCCGACCTCGACCTGGCGCTGAAATCCGCTTTCGAGGATGTGTTTGGTCCCGCAGCGGTGCCCGCCCCCGAGTTTGCCCGCAAGGCAGGTTAGGCCGGCGCTACATCAACTGCGCCGAAGCCCACAGCATGCCATAGCCATGGATGGCGAAGACGGCGAGCAGAGCGCCCGCCATCGCCAGCCGGTCGAAAGGCTGGATGGGCTTCAGCTCGTGGCGCGGTTTCACGCCGCTGCCCATGGTGATCAGGCTGAGGATCGAGAACACCGCGCCGGCGATCAATAGGAAGCTCGGCGAGAAACCGGCCCGCCAGCCAAGCGCCAGGAGCGCCGACAAAAGCAGGAAGGACGCCAGCGCGAGCGCCGCCGGACCCGGGCAGATCTGGCGCAGCACCTGGCCGCCGTCGAATTTCCACACCGGCACGAGATTGGCGATGTTGAACAACGACAGGCAGCCTGCAAGCGTGGCCAGCAGCATGGCGGCCAGGCGATGTCCTTCGGCATGGGCGAAACCGCCGGCGGCGATCAGCACCGGCACCAGGAACGCGGAAAAGCCCGCCCCCATCAGCGCCACGAACGCGACCTCGAATCGGCTGTCATAGGGTCTGCCGCCGATCGCAACGCCACCAAGCAGCGGAATGAAGATCATCCGCGCCCGGCTATGCCCCGTCAGCCGGAAGGCCGCCATGTGGCCGAGCTCATGCAGGGCGACCACCGAGGTCAGGATCGCGGCCAGGGCGAAGCCGCCGATATTGAGACCGAAGAACGGCCATAGGATCAGGGCCGAAAGCACGGCGAAGCCGATCTGGCTCAGCGGATGCTCGAACCAGCCGCCCTTGCGATAGGTGCCGGTAGCCGACCACACGTCAAGCTTGCCGAGTTCGCGGCGCATGGCGAAGAAGCGGAAGATCAGGAACGCGACCCCGCGATAGCGGTCGGTCTGGGTCAGGGTGACCCGCGTGGCATCGCCCTCGGAGGCAAGCTCGGCGGTTTCGCGATAATTCGCCCAGAACGACGGATCGAGCGCCGTGTCCTCGACGACCGTCATCGAAAAGTAGCTACCTTCCCTCACATCCGCGAACCGCGCCTTGCGTTCGATCGGCCGGCCATCCCGTCCCTCCCAGGACAGCCTGATCAGCGCCGTCCCCTCGCTATCCGGAGGTTCGGCGGAAAGGATCTCGCCGGACCAGCCGGCGTTGCCGCCGAAGGGCCACAGCGCCTGCCAGAGGCGATTGCGGTCGGCCTTGATAACGCGGCTGACCGTCACCGTGCGCGATCCGAGCGGCGCGGTCATCAGAAGAAAGATCAGTCCGAGATTGCCGGCCACGAGGGTGACCGTGACGATGACCGACACTGCCTTGGCTTCCCTGTTTGGGGGCTCCCTGCCTTGAAGGAGTAAGACTAGCGGCGGCGCGGCCAAGAAAGACTTAACAAAGGGCAGGCCCTTGCCCGTCCCTCAAAGGGCGGGCGCTTGCCCGTTCCAAACATGGACGAGCCCTTGCTCGTCCCAAGGCGGGCTCTTGCCCATCCCAGGGCGGGCTCATGCCCGCCCCGTACTGCGGCAAGGCCGCCTGATCACATGGCGCCGATCCAGATCGCCATGGAAACGAGGAAGGTGCTCATGCAAACCAGCGAGACGACATCCTGAACCAGATCAGACATAACTCTCTCCGTTGTTGATATGTTCGTAATTTGTTCTAATTTTGTTCGAATGTCAACGACCGTCAGGCGCACGCCAGAACGAATCCCAGCGGTCCATTTGAGCAAGGTTAAGGAGAGGTTAGCGGCTTACTGTGCAAGCACACTACAGCCGTTTGCGATTCCAACACGCCGATGGCTTCGTCATTCCAGGGCGGAGCAAGGAGCGGAGCGACGCGCGCAGACCCTGGAATCCTGTGTGTTGGTTCTGGTGTATGGTTTGAAGTGGGAAGGAGACCGAGTGAATCCTGGTCGTCCTT
>JAFKFE010000023.1 GCA_017308345.1 Alphaproteobacteria bacterium
AAAGCCATATTCGCTCATCATCTGCCGGTGCCAGGCACTGCCGAGCAGATCGCTCAGGCATCGATCGATCCGCTGGCGCAGCACGGCATTGCTCCTGGCCAACGCGAAGGCGCCGGCGGCAGGCTGCTTCTCGGATGCCGGAACGTCAACGACATCAAGCCGCGCATCGGTCCGTTGGGCAATGTAGCCGCGATGCGCTATGGCGACGCTGGCGTAAGCCTGCACCGCACCCTTCACCACGGCCTCAGCCGCCTGCGCCTGTGTCGCGAATGTCCTGATCCGTTCGGGCGGAACGCCGTTCTGCAACGCCGTTTCATGCTGAATCTGATCCGATATCACGGCAAGTGCCGCTGAAGGGTGCCGGGCGACGGATTGGTAGCCCTTCAACCCCAGCGGATTGTCCTTGGCGACCATCAGTCCGTCAGGCAACGACCAGATCGGCCGTGTGAAGTCCACGAGCCTTCTGCGCTCGTCCGAGATGAACAGACCGGTGGTCATGTCCCATCGGCCGCCGGCCACGCCGGGCAGCAGTTCGGCGAACTCCGCCTCGATCGGCGAGAAGTCCCCCAGGTCGAGCATCTGGCAAATTTTCGCGGCGAGCTTCGTATCGCAGCCACCGACCCCGCCGGAAGCATCGGTGAAGCAGAAGGGAGGTTCCTGCAGGAACGCGAACCTCATTTCCTGTTGTCCCGAGAAGTCACCGCCAGTTCCTCCAGCCCGTGGAAGTGATAGCTGTCGCGGAAGCGCGGCGCCTCGGCCAAACACAACTCCGGCAGCCGGTCGAACAGCGTCTTCAACGACACCTGCAGTTCCAGCCGCGCCAGCGGCGCGCCGATGCAGAAATGGATCCCGGCGCCGAAGGAGACGTTCTTCTGGTCCGCGCGGGCCGGATTGAAGCTGTCGGGCTCGGCAAACGCCGACGGATCGTGGTTGGCCATGCCGAGCAGCAGCGCCACCATCTCTCCGGGCTTGACCAATATGCCCGGCGAAACCTCGATCTCCTCATAGGCGTAGCGCAGGAACATATGCAGCGGCGCGTCGAAGCGCAGGCATTCCTCGACCGCCGCGACATTCGCCTCTGGTGTCGCGAAGAAACGTCGCGGATCGCCGCCCTGGGCCAGGATCGAGCGCACCGCATTGCCGGTCTGGTGCACGGTCGCCTCGTGGCCCGCATTGAGAAGCAGGATGGCCGAGGAAACCAGCTCGTCTTCCGAGAGTTTCTGGCCGTTGTCCCGGGCTTCGATCAGCAGCGACAGCAGATCGTCGCCGGGCTTCTTGCGCCGCTCGGCGACGTAACCGCGCAGGAAGGCAGCGAAATCGCGCGCGGCGCGGTTGGCGGTGTCCTCGGTCTCGCGCGTGCGGCCATGCATGTACATGGCGACCATCTGATGCGACCAGTCGAGCAGTTGCGGCCCCATCTCGACCGGCACGCCGAGCATTTCGGCGATGATGGTGATTGGGAGCGGCGATGCGTAGGCGGGCAGAAGATCGACCCCATCTGGTTCGAAGCGGTCGATCAGCTCATTGGCCAGCGCCTCGATGCGCGGCCTGAGCCGCTCGACCTGGCGTGAGACGAAAGCCCGGTTGACCAGCGTTCTGAGCCGGGTATGCACCGGCGGCTCCAACTCCAGCATGGAATTGGCCTCGATCGCGTCGAAGGCAGCAAGGTGCGAGCGGTTGTCACCGACGCCGCGGCTGTCGGGAATGCCGGCGGGGTTCTGGCGACCGAAACGGCGGTCGCGCAGCAGCAGGTTGACGTCGTCGAAGCCGCCGAAACACCAGAAACCATAGTCTTCCCAGTAAAAGGCGTTCGCGGCCCCATGCAGGAAGGCGTAGGCCTCGTAGGGGTTCTGCACGAAGGCCAACTCGTGCGGGTCAAGTCGCAGGCGGCGGCTGGCGGGGTCGAAGGCGAGATAGGCTGGCATCATGACTGACCATTAGCGCGCCTTGCCGGACCGATGCCAGACCGTATGTTGGCGCCCGTGCGGCCGACGCGTTGAGCCAGGCGATAGCCGGCTCATTGGCCGGTGCGAACCTTCGTCAGTGGCCCGTCTTCAGGATGTTCGCCACCTTGGTGGCGATCGCTGCGTCCAGCGCGGGCCAGTTCGCCAGCAACTCGCGCGGGAAACGGTAGGTGAGACTGAGGTCGTCGCCGACCTGGATGTCGCGCTCGCATGGCGCCAGCGATTCCTCCGCGCTCGGACCGCTCAAGCAGCGGGCGACGAACGGGTCTTTGCCGGGACGTTCGGCGACGGCCAGCACCTCGTTGAGATAGCCTGATTTTTCCGCGAAGGTATAAATCGTGGTGCCGCCCGGACCGGTTGTGCCAGGCTTTTCGATCAGGGCGCTGTAGATCGGCCCAAAGCGGCCGCTCATGTCCCGCGACATCATGCGCGGTTCGAACGACAGGAAGATGATCTTCCTGGTCGTCGTGTGGTTGAAGTCGTCGCGCGCCGCCGTGCTGTAGCCGTCCATCTCGGGATAGCGCAGATAGAGATCGAGCCGCGAGGCGACGCCGTCGCGCCTGGCCTGGTCGAAGCGGATGAAGTTTGCCGGCACGCTGATCAGGTTGTTGCCCATGACGATCCGGCGCACCGTCATGTCGTCCGTGTAGCCGGCCATGGCGATCGAGTGCCCGAGCCATTTGCCACCGACGCTGATGGCCACCGAAAGCAGCGCGAGAGCCGCGAAGATATAGAAGACGCGCCTCATCAGGGTTGAGTCGACAACCTCGAAGTCCGGGCTTTCGGCGACATTTGCCTGTCTCATTCGCAATTCCCCGATCCGCCTGCCTGTCCTTCGGCGGCACAGCCCGCGCGGCATGGCTCTTGCAGCGCGTTGGCACGACTGTGCGTTTTCATGGTAAACGGTTGGTAAACATGGATCCCGTTGTGCTTGTTCTTTACGCTTTCGCGGTTGGTGTCACGGCTTGCGGATTGGCCGGATCGGCGATGGAGCTGTTGTCCGGCCGGCGTCTGGCCTTTGCGGAACCCTATGTTTCGCCGGTCCATATCCTGCGTTCGCTCGCGGCAACGGCATGCGCCGGGCCGTTCATGCTCACCAACGAGGCTTTGACTGCCCGGCGCGAGGGCCGCATCGGCACGATGGCGCTGTTGTCCTGCGGTTGCACGGCCATCGCCTGGGCACTGGCGCTCGGCGTCGTGCTCATCGCCATTGCATCCTGGGCGACCGCCAACCTAGGGTCTCTCGAATTCGCTGGTTGAGACGAATCGGAGACGAGCAA
>JAFKFE010000024.1 GCA_017308345.1 Alphaproteobacteria bacterium
TGCTGGCCATCGGCCTGCCGCGCATGTTCGCCTCGATCGAGCATGGCGAGCATCTCGACAATTCCATCATGGTGCTGGGCTACGTCATCATGCGCGTCGCCATGATCTTCCAGTGGCTGCGCGCGGCCGGGCAGGACCCGGCGCGCCGCGACATCTGCCTGACTTATGTGACGGCCATCGCCATTGCCCAGATCGGCTGGGTGGCGCAGATCCTGATCGACTTCTCGATCGAGACCAGCGCCGCGCTTGCCGTCATCCTGCTGCTGGTCGAGCTTGCCGGGCCGGTGCTCGCCGAGCGCCGGAATGGCGGCACGCCCTGGCATGCGCATCACATGGCCGAGCGCTACAGCCTGTTCGCCATCATCGCGCTGGGCGAGGGTGTGGTCGGCACGCTGGCCTCGCTGTCGGCTGCGGTCGAGGAACAGGGCTGGAGCCTGGATGCCGGGCTGGTGGGCATAGCCGGCATGGGGCTCACCTTCGGCATGTGGTGGGTCTACTACATGCTGCCGTCGGCGCAGGTCCTTCACGTGCATCGCGACCGGTCCTTCATCTGGGGCTACGGCCAGATGGTGATCGTGGCCTCGATCGTCGCCACCGGCGCCGGCCTGCATGTCGCGGCCTATTTCATCGAGCACAAGGCCCATATCGGGCCGCTGGCGACGCTGCTGTCGGTGGCGATCCCGCTCGCCATTTACCTCGGCGGAATCTATGCGCTCTACTATTATCTGGTGCAGCGCTTCGACCCGTTCCACATCTGGCTGCTGCTGGCCACGGCGGCGGTCGCGGCACTTGCCGTCATCGCCGCCCTTGCCGGCGTCGATATGGCGGTGTGCCTGATCATCCTGACGCTGGCGCCGGCGGTCACCGTCGTCGGCTATGAAATCCACGGCCATCGTCACCAGGCGGAAGCGCTCGCTGTCGATGCGCGGCACACGCTGCACTGACGGGTTCAGAGCGTTTCACCGTTTCACGGAAACGGCGAACCGCTCTATCTCTTTGTTTTGACGCAGTTCCAGACGGAAGGCTACGGCGAAGTCGCCGAGCCTGACCGTGTCACACTTTTCCTGGAATTGCTCTAATGCATGTTGCCCAAAAGTGACCTCGGTTTTGGGAAAACGACATGCATAAAAACAAAGAGCTAAAGCGCGTCGCATGAATCCGGTTCAACGCGACGCGCTTTAGATACCCTCGACCAGCACGATCTCGCCATCGGCCACTTTCTGGCGGATGGCGGCGGCGCGCTGGTATTCCGGCGAGTGGTAGCAATCATGCGCCGCCGCCAGTGATTCGAACTCGATGATGACGTTGCGGCCTCGCCCCGGTCCTTCCGCCTTTTCATGCGCGCCGCCGCGCGCCAGGAATTTCGCGCCGAAACGGTCGAAGGCGAGCTTCGCCGCGGCGACATAGTCCTTGTAGCCCTCGGCGTCGCGCACATCGACGCGAGCGATCCAGTATCCCTTGGGCATGCATGTCTCCTGTTTTTTGTCCGTGCGGGCGGCGAAGTTATGATCAACCGCGCGTTTGCCGCAACCTGGTCTTACGGCTGCACCCATGCCTTGACGAAGGCAAGCGTCCTGGCAAGCGCTTCCTGACCGGCCGGGGTGTCGAGATTGAACTGATATTCGTGCGGAAGCGGCGGGGTGTAATCGTCCGGGAAGAAAAGGCTGTCCGCCTTGACGCCGAGCGTCCCAAGCCTTTGCGCCAGCGCCACGGCCTGCGGCGCGAGAGGGTCGCCATTGCCGCTCGATATGAAGGCGGGCGGAAACGCGCTGGTGACATGGTGGGTCACTGAAATCAGCGCGAACCGCTCATCGTTCATGAAATCCCTGGTCCCCGAATAGGCCCAGAGCACCGTCCGCACGAACCAGCCGAAACGGCCGTTGAGATCGAGCTGCTCCATGTCAAAGGCGCCGGAAAGCAGCAGCACACCGTCGAGCCGCTTCGGATCCAGCGTCGGGGAAATACCCATCCGCCCGGCATAGGACGGATCGGTGATGATGATGGCGATCTGCGCGGCGATCTGCGCTCCGGCCGAATCTCCGGCAAGCACGATCGCGCCGGGGTCGATGTTCAACGCGCCGGCATTGCCCGCAAGATAGCCGAGCGCGGCATTCACCTGCTCGACCGGCTTGGGATAGGTCGAGCCGAAGCCGGTGGAATACTCCACCCCCACGGTCGTGTAGCCATGCCCGGCCAGAACCTTCAGATAATTCGCGATGCCGGCCTTGCTCCCGCCGATCCATCCGCCGCCATGCGCCCACACGATGGTCGGCAGCGGGCCGTTCGTGCCCTCGGGATAGTTGACGTCGAGCGTTTCGTCCGGACCCTTGCCATAGGCGAGATCCCGCCGCGTGACGATGTTGGCCGGAACATGTTTCTCAAGGGCGGCTTCGGACGCCTGGTCGCCGCGGGAGAACACGTATTGGATGATCGCCACGGACGGCCACGGCGTGAAGCGGAAGGCCAGAGCGACCGCCACGGCGAGCACGGCCGCGATGGCCAGCAGCCAGAGAAGAATGCGTTTGATCATCGCCGGCACCGCCTGATCCCCGCAATTCCTCGGCGTTGCAGGGTAACTGAACGGCGCTTTAGCACACAACCCTGCTCCGCGGAAAGCGAGCGCGGTCGTCCGGCATCATCCGGCGCCGGCAAGCCAGCGCAGGCCGCCGATCCCCGGCAGGAACACATGCTCGCCGCCGCGCGTGACGGCGAAGTCGAGCAGGCCGGTCAGCCGCCGCCGCGCGGGTTTCGCCGGAAAGGCAAAGTCGTCCGCGCGATCGCGGCGGCCGGCGATCGGGTCGGTGCGCGAGCCTTCCGAGACGAAGTCGCCGTCATTGATCCACTGCGACTGGACGAATTCGAACTGGCGGCCGGGATTGGCGTTGACGAGCGCCAGGATGATGCCCCGGTCCTCGCCGTCATCCTCGAGCACGCCTTCGGGCAGCATCGGCCCGTAGGACGAGCCGCGCCGCAAAAGCCGGTGCAGGCGAGCGTCGGTCAGCGACTCCTTCAGCGCGTCGCGCGGATTGACGCGCCTGATGTGGCTGCCGACCGGCGTCCTGCGGCCATCCGGATCCTCGTCATGATAGGCGAAATCGTTGTTGCGCCGGCTGTCGCGGCCGAGCTCCGGATCGTCGGCTTCCGGCGCCAGCGCGAGCGGGCAGCCGCTGCGCCAGCGTCCCATCATCTTGGCGGCGATGAATTCCTGTCCCTCGGGGCTGCCGGCACTGTCGCGCAGGTATC
>JAFKFE010000025.1 GCA_017308345.1 Alphaproteobacteria bacterium
CCTTGTCCTGTCGGATGCCGAGTATGTCCAAGGGCTCCACGAGGCGGGTTATATCGAAGAGCTTGATCCGAAGGACTACAGCTTCGACGACTACTTCCCGGAGTTTCAGCGCTTCCCGGGAAACTGGGAGGGCGACAAGCTCTTTTCCGTCGTGACGCGTTTCGGCTTCCTCGGCGTTTCCTACAACACCGACGCGCTGACCGAGAAGGATGTCGACACCTACAACGTCTACTGGAGCGACAAGCTCAAGGGCAAGGTCGGCCACTATGACTGGCATCTGCCGAACCTCGGTCAGATCAGTCTGTTGAGCGGCAATGCCAAGCCCTACGACATAGATGATGCCCACTGGTCGGCAGTGCAGGACAAGACCATGAGCCTGCGCAAGAACATCGGCGGCTTCTTCGACTACGGAGGAACGTTCTCGTCATTGAAGAACGGCCAGATGCTGGCGATGGCCGGCATTGGAGACTGGATCACGGGCGTTCTGCAGAAGAGCGGCGCCAAGGTAGCAAGCCATATCCCGCAGGAAGGCGGCCTCCAGTGGTCGGAATGCTTTTGCGTCGGCAAGGGGACCAGCAAAGGCGACCTGGCCAAAAAATGGATCCAGTACATCACCTCGGCGAAGGGGCAGGTCAAATCGGCTGAAATGGCTGCGTACCCCGCATTGATACCGAACAAGAAGGGTTGGGATCTCCTGAACCAAGTCGATCCCGCAGAGGCAAAGCGCCAGGGCATGACGAAAGAACCCGGCAACGCCATGGACATGATCCGTTCGGGACGCATCCGTTATCGGCAATGGCCCGTCCAGCAGGATCTCGGCGCTTGGAACGATTTCTGGACGAAGTATAAAAGCGCTTGATCCGACGCGGCTGGCGGCCTCTTTCGCCGCCAGCCGTCTCCAGGCCGTCAGACCGATCCCTCGCCCGCAAGACTGCAGACATGGTTCCTCGCCTCTCCATCTACGGCCTGACATTCGCTTTGCCGCTGCTGCTTTGGCAAATGCTGTTCTTCCTGCTGCCGCTGGTGTTTCTGGTAGCGCTGAGCTTCTGGTCAGTGCACAGTTTCCGGTTGGTGTCTGACTTCAACCCCAGCAACTGGTCGTTCATGCTCGGACGGCTGGTGTTCTGGCAAGCCTATGCCGTGACCTGGACGCTGGCCGCAGCCGGCAGCCTGCTCGCTTCGGCGCTCGCCTTCCCGTGCGCCTATGCCATCGCTTTCAAGCTATCCGACGCAGGCCGACGCTGGGCGGTTTTCCTCATGGTGATCCCGTTCTTCACCAGCTACCTGGTGCGCGTCTATTCCTGGCAGGTCTTCCTGTCGGATCACGGTATCATCAACGGCCTCTTCGGCCAGTTCGGCATCGGCCCGTTCCACCTCCTGAATACGCCCGGCGCGATACTCGTCGGCTACCTCACCCTGAGCCTGCCGCTGGTGATCTTGCTGCAAGTTTTCAGCCTTTCCTACGTCGACCGAACGCTCATCGAGGCGGCGCACAATTTGAGGGCTGGGAGAATCCGCACGGTCTTTGCCGTTGTCATTCCTTCGGCTCGCGTCGGGCTGGTCATCGCCGCCTTGTTCGCGTTCATCCTGTGCTTCGGCGATTTCGTAAGTCCCGTGTATCTCGGCGGCGGGAACCCCACCACGCTATCGATCCTCATCACCGACACCACGAAATCCGGTCAGCAATGGCCGCGCGCTGCCGTGATCGCGCTGACGATGATCCTGACGCTTCTGGCGGTGGCCTTTGCGGCCGTGCGCTTCGCCTATCGAGGAGCGCGCAAGTGAGCGGAGCACAGGCTGGCGATCCCAATCGCAACCGCACCATCGACATCCTTCTGAAAGGTTGGGTAGTTCTAAGCTTTCTCTTTGTGTTCGCGCCGATCGCGGCAAGCTTCATATTCTCCTTCAATTCGGACCGTTTCCCGACGATCCCGCTCGGCCACTTCAGCCTTGAATGGTATCAAGTGGTGATTTCCGACCCGCTGGTTTGGGACGGCCTCAGGAACACCCTCATGGTAGCTGGGTTCGTGGCTGTGTTGGCTACCGCCCTGGGCTTCGGCGCGGCCTACACTGACTACCGTTACCAATTTTTCGGCAAGCAAGCCTACCTCGCGCTTGCCCTGCTTCCGCCCACGATCCCCGCTGTGATCATGGGTCTGGCGATGCTGTCCTATCTGTCGCGCCTCACGCTGTCGGGGAACGCCTTGTCGGTGATCATCGCCCACGTTGTGATCTGCGCGCCCTTCGCCATGGCCATCATACGGCTGCGTTTGTCCCAGATGGATGCCGCCCTGGAGCCTGCGGCGTGGAACCTCGGGGCGACGCAATGGGGCGCGATGCGCCACGTGGTCATTCCTTTCTGCCTGCCGTCGATCCTGGCCGCGCTGTTCATAACGATGGCCGTTTCTTCCGATGAATTCGCCGTGGCTTGGTTCGTCTCCGGCCTCAACGAGACGCTGCCGGTAAAAGTACTTGGCTTCCTGCAAGGCCAGGTCAGTCCGCGCATCAACGTCATCGGCACCTTCGTCTTCATCGTTTCGATGACGCTGGTGGTGCTGGCGCAACTGCTTATGAAACGCGGCGCTGCCGGCGCCAAGACGGAGTGAACGGCCGATGGTCGACGAAGCGCTTGTTGTGTTCGATGGCGTGGTCAAACGCTTCGGCGATTTCCTGGCCGTCGAACGCATGAACCTCGATATCCGCAAGGGCGAGTTCCTGGCCATCATGGGCTCGAGCGGCTGCGGCAAGACGACGACGCTACGCATGCTTGCCGGATTGGAAGCGCCGACCGAGGGCGAAATCCGGCTCGCTGGAAAGCGCATCAACGACCTGCCGACCTGGCAGCGGGATACGCCGATGGTATGGCAGAGCCTCGCCTTGTTTCCTTTCCTGACGGTGCGTGAGAATGTCGAGTTCAGCCTTCGCATGCGTGGCGTCGAAAAGGCAGAGCGGCGGCGGCGCGCCGATCAGTGGCTTGAGCGGCTGCAGATCGCCGAATTCGCCCAGCGCAACGTTGCGCATCTGTCAGGTGGCCAGCGCCAGCGCGTCGCGTTGGCTCGTTCGCTCGTCACCGAACCCCAAATCCTGCTTCTTGACGAACCGCTCTCCGCTCTGGATGCCCATCTCAAAGTTCGCATGCAGACGGTATTGTCAAATCTGCAAAGGGAACTGGGAATTACGTTCGTGTACGTCACCCATAGCCAGTCCGAGGCGTTCTCGATGGCTGACCGCG
>JAFKFE010000026.1 GCA_017308345.1 Alphaproteobacteria bacterium
TCGGACAAACATCGATTCAATCTCACCCGCGGCCGTCGCTGCCCGATCCCGAGGATTGCCATGCCCTATGTCGCCGCCGAGAACCGCTACGAGAAGATGATCTACAATCGCTGCGGCCGGTCCGGCCTGAAGCTGCCGGCGATCTCGCTCGGGCTATGGCACAATTTCGGCAATGACACCCCGCACAGGACCAAGCAGGCGATCGCGCGCAAGGCCTTCGATCTCGGCATCACGCATTTCGACCTCGCCAACAATTACGGCCCGCCGCCCGGCTCTGCGGAAACCGCGTTCGGCGAGATCATGCGCACCGATTTCGCCGGCTATCGCGACGAGATGATCATCTCGACCAAGGCCGGCTACGAGATGTGGGCCGGTCCCTATGGCGAATGGGGCAGCCGCAAATATGTGCTGGCGAGCCTCGACCAGAGCCTCAGGCGCCTGGGGCTCGACTATGTCGACATCTTCTATTCGCACCGGTTCGATCCCGAGACGCCGCTCGAGGAGACGATGGGCGCGCTCGACCACGCGGTGCGCTCGGGCAAGGCGCTCTATGCCGGCATCTCGTCCTACAATTCGCAGCGCACACGGGAAGCGGCCGATATATTGAGGCAGCTCGGCACGCCCTGCCTGATCCACCAGCCGAGCTATTCCATGCTCAACCGCTGGGTCGAGGAGGACGGGCTGCTCGATACGCTGGAGGGACTGGGCATCGGCTCGATCGTGTTCTCGCCGCTGGCGCAAGGCATGCTGACCGACAAATATCTCGGCGGCATCCCCGAAGGCAGCCGCGCGTCCCAAGGCAAATCGCTCAAGCCCGCCTTCATCAATGACAAGTCGATCGCCAACATCAAGGCGCTCGACGCCATTGCCGGCCGCCGCGGCCAGACGCTGGCGCAGATGGCGCTGGCCTGGGTGCTGCGCAAGGGTCGCGTGACCACGGCGCTGATCGGCGCCAGCCGGCCGGAACAGGTCGAGGATTGCGTGGGCGCGCTCAAGGCGCTGGAGTTCAGCGATGCCGAGCTCGCCGAGATCGACACTTACGCGCGCGAGTCCGACATCAACCTGTGGGCGGCTTCCGCCGAACGCAAGGGGCCGCCGCGCAAATAGCGCAATTGGCCGGCGAAGCGTTGGCTTTCGGCCCTACCGGGGCAACCAGCGCTGCGGAAACAGTGGCAAAAAAGCTCATTCGTCGCTATCTCAAGGGAAATTGAAGCCCTTCGCATGCGGTCGCGTGTGCGAGCGTCGATCGGACGAACGAAATGACGGCAAGAGATGCGCTGACCAAGAACCAGCTCTGCGTACTCGAGAAGCTCGAGGCGTCCAGCGGGCCGCTCAGCGCCTATACGTTGCTCGATCAGTTGCGCGAACGCGGTTTTCGCGCGCCGCTGCAGGTCTACCGGGCGCTGGACACGCTGGTGAAGTCGGGCTTGGTGCATCGCCTGGAAAGCCTCAACTCCTTCGTCGCCTGCGCCGAGCCGCACGACCACAGTCATTCGATGACCGCCTTCGCCATCTGCGACAATTGCGGTCAGGTGACCGAGATGTCCGACCATGATGTCGGCCACCGGCTGGACGAATGGGTGCGCTCGACCGGATTCGCGGCCAAGAAGGCGGTGATCGAGTTTCGTGGGGTGTGCGCCAAGTGCCGGGCCGAGGCGGCGTAAGTACGCCGATATTCAGGTGAGGCCGGCCTGCAAATGGCGGCTTCCTCCGCTTCCGGTGCTCACGTACCAAAAGTACGCTCCGCTCCGGTTCTCGGAATCCACCATTTTCGCCTCGGCCTGACCTGAATCTCGATGCACTTACGAGCGTAGCGCCAGGTTAATGCGCCTCGTCCCAGTTGTTCGCGGCGCGGGCGTCGACATGCAGCGGCACCGACATCGAGACCGCCGGCATCGGCGCGTTTTCCATGACGCGGCGCACGACGGGGATGGTCGCTTCGACCTCCGCGTCCACCGTCTCGAAGATAAGCTCGTCATGCACCTGCAACAGCATGCGGGCGGAGAGCTTCGCCTTGTCCAGCGCTTCCTCCATATGCACCATGGCGCGGCGGATGATGTCGGCGGCGGTGCCCTGCAGCCTGGCGTTGATCGAGGCACGCTCGTTGAAGGCGCGAACCGACGGATTGGACGACCTTATCTCCGGATAATGGATGCGGCGGCCGAAAATCGTTTCGACGAAGCAGTGCTCGCGCGCATAGGCCTTGGTTTCCTCGATATAGTCGCGGATACCCGGGAAGCGCTCGAAATAGCGCTTGATGTAGGCGCTTGCCTCGTCACGCGGGATCGACAGCTGGTTGGCAAGGCCAAAGGCCGAGATGCCGTAGATGATGCCGAAATTGATCGCCTTCGCGCGCCGGCGCACCTCCGAGGGCATGCCCTCGACCGGCACGTTGAACATTTCCGAGGCCGTGATGGCGTGGATGTCGGCGCCGTCGGCGAAGGCTTGCTTGAGCTGCGGGATCTCGGCGACATGGGCGAGCACGCGCAATTCGATCTGGCTGTAGTCGGCCGACACCAACTTGTGGCCCTTCTCGGCGATGAAGGCGGTCCTGATCTTGCGTCCTTCGGCCGTGCGCACCGGGATGTTCTGCAGATTGGGATCGGAGGACGACAGCCGTCCGGTCGTGGTCGCGGCCAGCGCGTAGGAGGTGTGGACGCGCCCGGTGCCGGGATTGATGAAGCCCGGCAGGGCGTCGGTGTAGGTCGATTTCAGCTTGGTGAGCTGGCGCCAGTCGACGATCTTGCGCGGCAGCTCGTGGCCTTCGGCGGCAAGGTCCTCGAGCAGTTGCGCCGACGTCGACCACTGTCCGGTTTTGGTCTTCGACCCGCCCGGCAGGCCCATCTTGCCGAACAGGATGTCGCCGAGCTGCTTGGGCGAGCCAATGTTGATGCGCTCGCCGACGATACCGTAGATTTCCTCCTCGACGCGGGCCGCGCCCTGCGCCAGTTCGCCGGACAGCCGCGACAGGATCTGGCGGTCGACCGAGATGCCGCGCTGCTCCATGCGGGCGAGCACCGGCACCAGCGGCCGTTCCAGCCGCTCGTAGACGGAAACGAGGCCCTTGGCGGCCAGCCTCGGCTTCAGCACCTGCCACAGCCGAAGCGCTATATCGGCCTGCTCGCCAGCATAGGCGCTCGCGCGCTCGATATCGACCTGGTCGAAGCCGATGGCGCTCTTGCCCGAGCCGGCCAGTTCCTTCTTCGACGCCGGTGCGTGGCCAAGCCACTTC
>JAFKFE010000027.1 GCA_017308345.1 Alphaproteobacteria bacterium
CGACCAGCGCGGTTTGCGGAAGCGCCTTGACCAGATCGGCGATGGAGACGAACGGCTCCGGTGAATTGAGCGGCACTTCGATCGCCTCGATGCCGGCGTCATGGATCGCACGGCCGATCGCCACGGCCTCGGACGGCTTCAGGCCGCGCAGGATGGCGACGAGGCCTCGCTTCAGCTTCGGGAAGGGTGCGGTCTGGCTCATGAGGCGCCTCCAATCATGCCGTTCTCGCGCGCGGCCTCGACCAGGCCGGCGCGCACCGCTTCATCGGCGTCGACGGCGCGGAAGGCAAGGCCGGCAAAACCCAGCGCCGCACCGTAAAGCGTGGCCAGCGCGCCGGAGGCGATCAGCGCCACCGGCGCATCGCCTGCGCCGTAGCGGCGCCTCGCCGAGGCGATCTCGCCGCCGATCAAGAGCCCTGACAGGCACGCCGCCGCCTCGTCCGGTTTCAGGTCCTGCAACAGCCCGGCGGCGCGGATGGCAAACAGTCTCGAGGTGACATCGCCGCCTTCGCCCAAGGCCCGTTCGCACCACTGACGGAAGAACGGGCTGCCTGCCGCGACCGGAGCGGGATGCTCGCCCAGCGAATGTTTCAGGATCGAGTGCGTGGCCAATACGGAGAACAATTCGCCGGTCGGCCAGGTGCCGAAACCTTCGACGGCGCCGTCCTCGACCGCGACCCATTTGGAATGCGTGCCGGGCATGCAGACGAGATGGCGTCCCTTTGCCGGCAAACCGGCGCCGGCGAGCTGGGTCTCCTCGCCGCGCATGACGTCGGGCGCGTCGGCCAAACGCTGGGCGAGGCCGGGCACGATGCGGATGTCGCGGCTCACGCCCTCGACGCGGGCGGCGCCGCGCAGGATGGCGCCGATCGGCGCCGGCACGGTGACGTAGGGCGCCTCGATCCAGCCCTGCCGCGAGCCGGCCATGCCGCAGATGATCACCGGCAACGCCGCCGGCGCGCCCATTGCGCCAAGATGGCCCTCCAGCACGTTCGAAAAGCCTTTTTCGCGAGCGGTGATCAGCCCGTCGTCGCCACGCCGCTCGGCAAGCACCTTGCCCGAGCCGTCGAGCAGCCAGGCCCTGAGCCGCGTCGTGCCCCAGTCGAGCGCGGCGACCGCGGGCGCGCCGTTCACAGGAAGCCTCCGTCGACGATCAGCATCTGCGCGGTCAGCATGCGCGACGCGTCCGACGCCAAGAACAGCACTGTGCCCACCATGTCGTCGGGCTGCATCACGTCCTTGATGCATTGCTTGGCGACATGGGCGGCAAGCCCCTCGTCGGTGACCCAGAGCTCGCGCTGGCGTTCGGTGATGACCCAGCCCGGCGCCACCGCGTTGACGCGGATGCGGTCCTGCCCAAGCTTGCCGGCCAGGCCCTTGGTGAGCCCGAGTATGCCCGCCTTGGCGGCGGTGTAGGCCGGCATGTCGGGATGGTTGATCAGATAGGAAGTCGAGGTGAAGTTGATGATCGAGCCGCCGCCGGCGCGCTTCATGCCGGGCGCCACGGCCTGCGCGGTGAAGAAATGCGGCCGCAGGTTGATGGCGAGGTTGTTGTCCCAGAACTCGACCGTGACGTCTTCCACCGCGTGGCGGTCGTCGAGCGCGGCATTGTTGACGAGCGTCGTCACGTCACCATGCGCCTCCGCCGCCTTGGCCGCGGCGGCGCGCAGCGCCTCGATGTCGCGCAGGTCGGCCTTGAGATAAAGCGGGCGGCGGCCGAGCTCTTTTTCCAGCCGGTCGGCAAGGGCCGTGCTCGCCTTGTCGGCGATGTCGATGAAAGCGACCTTGGCGCCCTGCCGCATGAAGCCTTCGGTCAGCGCCGCGCCGATGCCGGAGCCGCCGCCGGTGATCAGCACCGAGGCGCCGTCGAGGTCGGTGAAACGCGCCGATGGCATCATGATCTTCTTCTCCCTTTGGCCGGCGCGCATCCTAGCCAGACAAAGCGCGGGAGCAAGCGGGAAACCTCGGATTTACGGCCAAATGTCAGACAAATGACCGGCGCCCCGCCAAAGCGGCGACCGCCGGCCTTCACAACGGCGGGAAAAGCGGGATCAGATCGCCTTGGCGTGCAGCGCGCCGCGATAGGAATCGCGCAGGTAGCCCAGCGTGGCGTCGGCGTCGGCCGGCCTGCCGAACAGGTAGCCCTGTCCGCCGGCGCAGCCGAACTGGACGAGACGATCGGCCTGCGCCTCGTCCTCGATGCCTTCGGCGACGACATCCATGCCGAGCCCTTCGCACATGGCGAGGATGGCGCGGATGATATGCTCCGACGGCCGGTCGTCGAGGATGGAGGAGACGAAGGCGCGGTCGATCTTGAGCTTGTCGAAATGGAATTCGCGCAGGCGGCCGAGCGAGGACTGGCCGGTGCCGAAATCGTCGAGCGAGACGCCGATGCCGACGCGCCGCAGGTCCTCTACGATCTTCTCGGCCGAGGCCGGATCGTTCATCAGGCCGGTCTCGGTGATCTCGATCTCCAGCCGGCGCGGATCGAAGCCGGTGCGCTGGAGGATCGCCAATATGTGCAGCCCGGTGTTCTGGTCGACGAGCTGCGAGGGCGACAGGTTGAAGGACAGGAACAGATCCTTCGGCCAGCTACGCGCCGCCTCGGTCGCCTTGCGCAGCACCAGCTGCGACAGCGGACCGATGATGCCGCGCTCCTCGGCGATCGGGATGAAGACGGATGGCGGCACGACGCCGAGGTCGCGGTCGGTCCAGCGCGCCAGGGTCTCGAAGCCGATGGTGCGGCGGCTGTTCAAGTCGACGATAGGCTGGAAATGCGGCTCGACCTCGCCGGCCGATACGGCGCGGCGCAGCGCCTGCTCGATGCGGGTGACGCGCTTGGCCGCCTCCTCCATCTCGCGGCTGTAGACGACGACGCGGCCGCGGCCCGAACGCTTGGCGTGGTAGAGCGCCGTTTCGGCCTTGTTGACGAGGATCTCGGTGGTCTCGTCGCCGGAATAGAAGAGCGAGCAGCCGACCGATGCCGAAAGCCTGGCGGTGCGTTCGCCGACATCGTAGGGCGCCGACAGGATCTCGATCAGCATGCGCGATTTCTCGGCCGCCGCTTCCTCCGAAAACACCAGCGGGTAGAGGAAAGCGAATTCGTCGGCGCCGATGCGGCAGACGGTCGAATGGCCGTCCATCGAGGCGCGCAGCCGCATGGCGACCTGGATAAGGATATCGTCGCCGGCCTTGTGGCCGAACAGGTCGTTGATCGGCTTGAAGCCAT